>JAEZRL010000401.1 GCA_023440945.1 Bacteroidota bacterium | reverse complement strand
AAAGACCTTGATCTTTATCTTGTAAGCGGAAGTTATTAAATACCCCCAAATCATCCTATAAGCAATGACCGTTTATATATCAATAATGGCAAAGGGATTTTTACAAAATCACAAGATTTGTTGCCATTGGATTCAACAAATGGTTCTTGTGTAAGAGCAGCAGATTTTAATGGCGATGGTTATCTTGATCTTTTTGTTGGTGGCCGTGTGGTATCAGGCGCTTATCCTCTTTCACCAAAAAGCATGTTGCTGAAGAATGTAAAAGGAAAATTTGTTGATATAACAAATGAATACTGTCCTGAATTGCAACACATTGGTATGGTTACAGATGCATTATGGACAGATTTTAATAATGATGGAAAAGTTGATCTTGTTGTAACAGGCGAATGGATGGCGGTAACTTTTTTTGAAAATACGGGTAAGGCATTGGTTCGCTTAAAACAAACAGGAACGGAGCAACATACAGGATGGTGGAACAGTCTTGTTGGTGGTGATTTTGATAACGATGGTGATATCGATTATATAGCCGGAAATTTGGGTTATAACAGTAATTACAAAGCATCTGGCAAACAACCATTGACGATTTATGCAAAAGATTTTGATAACAACGGTTTGCTTGATCCGCTTGTATTTTGCTACATGAAAGCAACAGATGGAACGATGCAATCTTTTCCCATGTCAACAAGAGATGATATGGTGAGCCAGATGTTATATATCAGGAAAAAATTTCCTACCTATAAATCTTACGGACTTGCAACAGCGAATGATATTATAAGTGAAAAAGATCGCGAAGGAGCAATGATACTGCAAGCTACGGATATGTCTTCCGTTTATATCGAAAACAAAGGAAATGGTAAGTTTGAAGTAAAACCATTACCGGTTGAAGCCCAGTGTGCACCGGTATTTGGAATACTTGCAAAAGATGTAAATGCTGATGGTAATTTAGATGTATTCCTTGTAGGAAACGATTATGGAATGGATCCTTACAGCGGAAGACATGATGCGTTTAATGGTTTGTGCTTATTGGGCGATGGAAAAGGTAATTTCAAATCGCTAAGCATTCAGCAAAGTGGTTTATTTATAAAAGGCGATGCAAAAGCTTTGGCAACCATTCATACAGCAAAGAAGGAAGATATCATTATTGCCACACAAAACCAGGACAGCTTGCAGGTGTACAAACAAAATACTTTAAAAGGAAATGGAATTGTAAAATGGATCAGTCTTAATCCAGACGATCTTTTTGCAGAAATAACGTATAAGAACGGTACAGTAAGAAAAGAAGAATTTTATTATGGTAGTACTTTTCTATCGCAGTCATCACGTAAGCTTCCTGTTGATAAAAATGTAAGTAAAATAACAATTACAAATTTCAAAGGTGTAAAAAGAACTGTGTTATGAGAAAGTCCCTGAAAACGTTATTTGCTTTTATTTTTTCGCTATTGTCAATCAGCAGTTTTGCTAATGACTGGAAAAGCAAAACCGAAGATGCAAGTTATATTCATCGTGCAATAAAAGAGGTAACAGATGTGATTGTATATGATATTTTTTCTCCGCCTGTTGTTAGCAGAACTTATACCTACATTTCTGTTGCAGGTTACGAAACTGTTATCCAGAGTGATAAAAACTATTTAAGCTTTGCAGGGCAATTGAAAGGCTTACAGTCCGTACCAAAACCAGATGCGGATAAGCAGTATAGTTATACACTTGCTGCTGTGAACGCTATTCTTACCGTTGGTAAAACAATGGTTATTTCGGAAGGAAAAATAACTTCTTTTCAGGATGAACTGATGAAAGAATTTAAAGCTACCGGCATCCCCGAAGATGTATATAATAATTCGCTTGCTTATGGAAAAAAAGTGGCAGATCATATTATTGCATGGGCGGCAAAAGATCATTATAAAGAAACACGTTCGCTCCCTCAATATAGTGTTATCACAGATGAAGGAAGCTGGAAGCCAACACCACCGGCTTATATAAAAGCAATCGAGCCGAACTGGAGCAAAATGAGGACTTTTGTTATCGATTCAGCACAACAATTTAAGCCTTTGTCTGCAAATATTTTCTCGCATAGTGATACCAGCACTTTTTATAAGGATGCCGATAGTGTTTACAAAGCAGGGATCAATCTTACAGATGAACAAAAAGCAATGGCCATGTTTTGGGATTGTAATCCTTTTAAAATGAATGTTCGCGGCCATGTAATGTTTGCTACAAAAAAAATTTCCCCGGGTGGTCATTGGATAAATATAACGCGTCTTGCTTGCGAACAAAAACATGCAGGTGTTGTGCAATCTTTGGAAGCTTATGCATGTGCATCGGTTGCGATGGCAGATGCATTTATAAGTTGCTGGGATGAAAAGTACAGGAGCAATGTAATTCGTCCTGAAACTTATATCAATCAATATATTGATGAAAGCTGGGTACCTTTATTGCAAACGCCGCCGTTTCCTGAATATACAAGTGGTCACAGTGTTGTTTCTGCTGCTGCTGCAGTGATGCTTACAAAATTGTTTGGAGATAATTTTGCTTTCACTGATTCTACCGAACTGGAGTTTGGTCTCCCGCCCCGAAATTTTTCTTCATTTATTCAGGCATCAAAAGAAGCTGCAATTAGTCGCTTTTACGGCGGCATACATTACATGCCTTCCATTAACAATGGTTATGCAGAGGGTGAAGCAATTGGTGAATATGTTCAATCAAAATTAAAAACGAAGGCTGAGTGAGAATTTACGGAACGTCAAAATAGCTTCTTCACTACTCAATTCGATAACAAGCTTCTTCGTTTGCTTTTCTTTTTTCTATATAAAACCTTCTGTTAATAACATCGCAGGGAAATGAATTTTTATAATGACTTTTGCCACAATTTAAAAATAGTTTTAGAATGAAGACATCGTTCCTTCAAAAAATTGCTTCGTGTTGTTTGTTGCTTTTATTGTTTAATAGTAACATTTTTTCTCAATCAAAAATAAATCCTGATTCTATAAGAAATAAAATGCAATGGTTTGCTGATGCAAAGCTCGGCATCTTTATACATTGGGGAATTTATTCAGTAAACGGCATAGATGAAAGCTGGAGTTTCCACAACAAAAAAATCTCTTATGCAGATTATATGAAGCAACTCAAAGGCTTCACTGCATCAAAATATGATCCGCAGGCTTGGGCTCAATTAATAAAACAATCAGGTGCACGTTATGCAGTGATAACTTCAAAGCATCATGATGGCGTGGCTCTGTGGCCTACTGTGCAAGACCATTACAGTGTAGTAAAAAACACGCCTGCAAAAAGAGATCTGCTAAAGCCTTTTTATGATGCATTGGATAAGCAGGGAATCAAAAGGGGTATTTATTATTCGCTGATTGATTGGAGTTATCCTGATTATCCGGGTTTTTTAAAGGATAGTAATCGTTATAAAATTGCGGATGAACCTGCACGATGGAAAAAGTTTCGGGCATTTAACGAAGCACAGATTAACGAACTCAATAAAGCATACAAACCGGACCTGTGGTGGTTTGATGGCGATTGGGAACATACTGCGGAAGAGTGGGAAGCAAAAAAAATAAGAGAGAATATTCTCGCATTTCATCCTTCTGCCATAATTAATGGAAGACTTCAGGGTTATGGAGATTATGAAACACCTGAGCAAAATTTTCCTGTAACAAAGCCTGCTTATAACTGGTGGGAGTTATGCATGACCATCAATAATAACTGGGGTTATCAGCCTAACGATACTAACTGGAAAACGCCGTTTGAAATTATCAGCATTTTTGCTGATGCTGTTAGCAACGGTGGAAATTTATTGCTTGATATTGGTCCGAAAGAAGATGGTACAATTCCCGCAGAAGAAGTGCATGTTTTAAAAGAATTAGGCAAATGGAATGCAAAGCATGCGGAAGCAATATTCAATACAATTGCCGGCTTGCCGCAGGGACATTTCTATGGTGCTACAACGCTTTCAAAAGATTCTTCTGTATTGTATCTTTTTCTTCCTGATCAAAGAGCAGGCAATGCCATGATAAAAGGATTGATGAATAGAATAAAAGATGTAGAGATTTTAGGAACACAGGAACACCTTCAACCAAAGATAGTTGGGAAGATTTCGTGGAGCCCGGTGCCCGGTCTTGTTTTTATTAATGTTCCTGATAAGTTGAAAGATGAATACATAACCGTACTAAAAATTACTTTGGATGGACCTGTAAAATTGTACAGGGGTAAAGGTGGTTTGCAATAATGGTTAGTAATAATAGCTTACTGCATTTCCTAATTTTTCCTCTATCGGTTGGTGTCCTCACAAATCGAAAAAAATCTTGCAGACTTTTATACATTTAATTTAATTACAGCTGATCAATCATGAAAAAATATTTCCTCCTATTACTGCTTATAAGTTCTACAACTTTATTCGCTCAATCGCTATTGCCATATAAAAATCCAAATTTATCTGCAGATGAAAGAGCAATGGATCTGCTAAAAAGAATGACGCCTGAAGAGAAATTCTGGCAAATGTTTATGATACCCGGTGATCTTGATAATGCAACAGATAATATGTACACAAAAGGTATTTTTGGTTTACAGGTAAGTGCAACGGCAAAAGGAGATGCAGCCGGACAAATGCTGAATTATAATACCACCGAAAATGCTTTGGTTTTTGCGAAGAAGCTGAATAAAATTCAAAAGTTTTTTGTTGAAAAAACAAGGCTTGGTATTCCCGTGATCTTTTTTGATGAAGCCTTACACGGTTTGGTTCGCAGCGATGCGACGGTTTATCCCCAGGCAATTGGGCTGGCTGCTACTTTCGATACAAGTCTAATGCACCAGGTTTCACGTTCAATTGCAAATGAAACAAAAGCAAGAGGTGTACGACAAATTCTTTCCCCTGTTATCAACATTGCAAGTGATGTTCGGTGGGGCAGGGTAGAAGAAACGTATGGCGAAGATCCCTTTTTATCTTCTGCAATGGGAGTGGCTTTTGTGAGTGAGTTTGAAAAGAAAGAATTCATCACAACACCAAAACATTTTGTTGCAAACGTAGGTGATGGCGGAAGAGATAGTTATCCTATTTATTATAACGAAAGACACCTGGAGGAAATTCATTTTCCACCATTCAAAGATGCTTTCAAAATAGGTGGTGCACGTTCTGTTATGACATCTTATAATTCCGTTGATGGAACATCTTCTTCATCAAATACTTGGTTGCTTGAAAAGAAATTAAAAGGTGATTGGAACTTTAAAGGCTTTGCTATTTCCGATGCCAATGCGGTTGGTGGCGATGTTGTATTGCTTCATACTGCTAAGAATTATGCAGAAGCCGGAATGAAGGCGATTAATGGCGGACTTGATGTTATTTTTCAAACAGATTATCATCATTCAAAATTATTTATGCCTCCATTTTTAGACGGACGGATTGATACCAACAGGATCAATGATGCAGTACTAAGAGTTTTAAGAGCAAAGTTTGAATTGGGGCTGTTCGATCATCCTTATACTTCAGAAGAAGAGGCACAAAAAATGATGAACGATTCATCAGGTAAAAAAATAGCAAAACAAGCTGCGCTGGAATCGATCGTTTTATTAAAAAATGAGAAGCAAATACTTCCTCTCAAAAACAATATTCGCAGCATTGCGATAATTGGTGAAGATGCAGATTCTGTTAGACTTGGAGGTTACAGCGGCCCAGGAAATAATGCAATAAGCATTTTGGAAGGCATCAAACAACAGGCAGGCGACAAGATAAAAATTACTTATGCAAGAGGTGCAGAAGTAATGTATAAAGAATACGATGTTGTTACTTCAAACTATTTGAAAGATTTGCATAATGAAGAAGGACTAAGTGCATTTTACTTTAATAACATTGATCTTTCCGGTAAACCTGCAGCGGAAAAAAATGTTAAGCAAATTGATTTTTTATGGACTTTATCATTGCCTGACAGAGCGATCAAAACAAATTTTTATTCAGCAAGGTGGCAGGGAAAAATCATCAGTCCTAAAACAGGCAATTTTAAAATAGGACTTGAAGGAAGTGATGGTTTCAGGCTATATATCAATAACAAATTATTGATTGATAACTGGCAAAAGCAAACGTACAGCACAATGCTTACCAATTTTTATTTTGAAAAGAATAAAGCGTACGATATTAAAGTAGAGTTTTTTGAACCTGTAGGCAATGCAAAAATAAAATTAGTATGGAATGCCGCGCTTGCAAATGATTGGAAAAGTAAAATTGAAGAAGCGGTAAACATCACTAAACAGGCGGATGTTGCAATTGTAAGTGCAGGTATTCATGAAGGAGAGTTCCAGGATAGAGCAATGCTTTCATTGCCGGGCCACCAGGAAGAATTGATCAATGCTGTTGCAAAAACAGGCAAGCCTGTAATTGTTATACTCGTTGGCGGCAGCGCTATCACAATGAATAATTGGTTGCATAATGCAAATGCCGTTTTGGACGTTTGGTATCCCGGTGAACAGGGCGGCAATGCGGTCGCCGATGTTTTATTTGGAAAATATAATCCTGCCGGACGTTTGCCTATTACCTTTCCCATAACCGAAGGACAATTACCTTTGGTATATAATCATAAACCAACCGGTCGTGCTGATTATTATTATGACCTCAGTGGATTACCCTTATTTCCTTTTGGCTATGGATTGAGTTATACAACGTTTGTATATGGCAATCTTCGCTTTGAAAAAAACAACATCAGCAAAGATGATTCTGTAAAGGTTTTTTGTACGATAAAAAATACAGGCAATATTGCAGGTGATGAAGTTGCACAATTATACATTCATGATGTGCTTGCTTCTGTTACACAACCTGTAATGCAGCTAAAAGGTTTTGAACGAATTCATTTAGACCCAGGCGAATCAAAAGAAATAAGCTTTCTGATCACACCTGCAATATTGAGTATGCTCGATAAAAATCTTCAGAGAGTTGTAGAACCGGGAGATTTTGATATTATGATCGGCGCCTCATCCCTCGATATTCGTTTAAAAGAAAAATTGACGGTAAAATAATATTTTGCTTAATCAATGCTTCCAATTTAATTATTAGCCCGCCGCAAGGCAGCAGGTGTATAACAGCTTTTAATTAAACTTCCTGTAGTGTTTCATTCTTTACACAATCGTCTTTAAAAACCGGTTAAGCTGCTTGTTTCATCATTCATCTTTTTTATGGCACGTAATTTTTAGGTTGTTATTAAAAATAATCTAATTATGAGTGATGTAAAAAATCTGCAACAGCTGGACGCAATTAAAAAATTGCAGGATCTTACAGAAGAAATTAAAGTCTGCATGTTCTGTACCTATACAAAAGAACAGCAAATGGAGTGTGCACCAA
>JAEZRL010000334.1 GCA_023440945.1 Bacteroidota bacterium | reverse complement strand
CCTGCAAAGCAAACGTGCCACTTGAAATTAACCGTCCGGGATGGTTTTTTGGAGCAACTGCGCCTTCCGGTTCAGTGTAATCGACGATGGTTTTATCGTTTATTTTAGTAATAACATGTTTACCCTGAACATTGATATACAAGGTAAACCATTCGTTGTCTCCCACATTCACATCCCGTGTATCTACAATGTCATATAACCCTGCAGTTCTTTTCCAGTCTGTATGAGAATTATTTACCTGTACTTCGAATCCTTTGTCCGGGAATCCTTTCGCCTGGTATTCTGTATGAAAATAAACACCTGAATTAGAACCGGGTTTGGTCATCACCTGCATTTTGAGTTCGAAATTTTTAAACATATGGTTAGATACTGGTCCATCATAATATAAATGCGACCGCGGACCTGCCACTTTGATACTTCCATCCTCAACAGAAAAGGTTTGAGGATTTTCACTGATCTTCCAGCCATCAAGTGATTGACCATTGAAGAGGCTAACCCAACCTTTGTCGCCTCTTGCTTTTTGGGAACTAGAACAGGAGGCTAACATCAATACCAATACGATTAATACGCTATTTTTTATCATCATTATTTATTACTGTTATAGTTAATTGTTTTGAATAGCCAATCCACTCACAATAGAATCTTTTTATTAAAAAACATATCCGAACAACATCTGTTATTTGAAGACATCCCCATGAGCGTATGCATTTCCAATCCGGTACTCATAATCCACCGAAGTGCCGGGAACAATTTTAGTAATGCTGATCATACCAAAGAATATATCAGAAGGTAGCGGGCCATTAACTAATTTAAAAATGTAAGTCCCAGTTCCTTCATTTGGATCTGCTTCTGAAGCTGGAGTTCCACTATTATAAACATCAATTGCTTCAAGCGGGTTATTCTTATTATACTGATCGAGCGTAGCAGGGACAAACGAAATGCTTTTTCCATTAACCGCCCATGCTTCTCCTCCTTTAAGATGAAGTGAACCGCCACCCACAGACAATACTGCATTTGGAGCGTTTGATGCAACTGAACCATTGGTAAATATATTCACTCCTCCCTGAGAAGCATTTGCAAGCGATAAGGTGCCTGATTTCTTAAACAAAAAAGAAGGATTATTTGCAATAACAGATGTTGTAACTGTGTCAGAAAATCCATCCTGTTTAGCGATGAAAGAATAATACATGGTGTCCTTGCCCGGTGCAAATTGACTTCCCACCACTGGTACTTTTGAACCTGTCGTGAAATTGCCCGGTGCTACATCTACCCATGGATCATTAGTGCCATTCTTTCTTTTTACTATTACCTGGGAGGTGTAAGCGCTTATTTTAGGCATTACCGAAATGTCGAAAAATGCTGTATCGTCATTGCGCATAATATCAACCGCTTTATCTCCCAACTCAGGTCCTGTTATTTTAAGTGCACTTACAAGCGATACTCTAAGTGAATTAGCATCTGTTTTTCCTGCAAAAGTCACCGTAACATAATCGCCTGGTTCGTTCATTTGTGCTTCAGCTCTTGTATAGGTTACTGAAGTCTTCAAATCGTTATCTACTGTAACCTCTTTTTGCGTTCCTGCGAGAGGAAGTAATTGAGCGGCTCCGCCATTAGCAGGAGTTTGTAATTTCAACAATTCTGTCTTCATAACATCCCCTGCTTTTGCATTAGGGAAGGTGGCATTTACGGTGAATTTATCATCTAATGTAGTGATGCCATCGGAAGTAGCTGTAGAAACGCCTGTAATGACAACATTGCCATTTGCATCCCGTGGAATATTATAATAGGGTTGTTTTGTGCAACTCGCTATCAACACTATGAAGGGTATCAATAAGGAGAATATCTTTTTCGTGTTCATCTTATAATAAATTAAATAATAACTAATGTCATTTTACTGAAAACTTATCTTGCAGGAAGGTATCCGAAGTTCTGCGAACTTTGAAGGTTGTTAATAATTTCTCTTCCGGAAACAGGTGATAACAAATTCGCCGCGGAAAATGAAAAACTGAAATCTGTTGGGCGATGACCAATGAAAGGTTCAATTCCTGCAAATTGTCCAACCCCATCAATGAGACACCTGCGGGTCCGGCGTTGATCCCATAACATTTTGTTTTCAAATACCAATTCATAGGCACGCTCACTCATAATAGTCAACAGGTTTATATCAGAAGCACGATAGGCGGGAAGCCCGGCCCTGGCTCTTACTTCGTTGATTCCTTTAATGATGTCATTATCACCCACAGCAACACCCAATTGCCTCAATGTCCAGTTTACCTCTGTAAGCAGAAGAAGAATATCCGCATAACGGTAAAATGACCAGTTTAAGCTGGAATGGGCGGTAGATTTAATAGCTACTGAATCGTAAAATTTAAATAGATAGGGTCTTCCGAATTTCTCGGCAGGGCCTTCGGATGGATCATATTTTTTAGATTTTGTATCAGAAAAATAGAACATCTGGCGATCCTGGATACGTATATCTGCAGGATTGTATGAATTGAAGTAGGCCAGACTTGGAATAAATGTACCATACTCATCTCCATACATGGATACGTGACTAAGACCCGGAAGGGCGGCCGGTACGATGGAATTATCCGTAACACCGCTTAAAAACTGTGCCTGGAATATAGCTTCGCCCTTGTTATTCATCGCCGGATCCCGCAAGTCGCGGTAGGTACCTAACTGATATTGACCGTATAAACTATTCAGTTGCTCCTGCGCCTTTTGCAGGAAGGTTTTTGCACTGGAAGTATTTACAGGATAATCTTGTTGTTTCCATAACCCGTTCTCACACCATTTTTGTGAAGGGTCGGTAGCGACTTCCTGGTAAGGATATCCGGCGCAAGTAAGATAAACATCACTGAGAATAGCTCTCGCAACAAATTTTGTAACCCGGCCATTCCCGGATTTAGCATCATCCAGGCCGCTGTTATTAACAGCGAATTCGAGATCGGGGATGATTACTTCATCGTATATCGTTTTCAAAGATGCACGAGGCTGATGTACATCTGCCAGGTTTGTAATGACAGCAGTGTCCATTACCACATCGCCAAAGTAGCGAACCAGGCAGAAATAATACCAGGCCCTAAGGGTGCGTACCTCACCAAGTGCTTTCGATTTTTGCGCATCAGACATACCAGCGATGGTGGGAATTTTACTAATAGAGAAGTTACAATCCCGTACGCCCTGGTACCAGTAATTCCATTGGTTATTAAAATCGTCGAGTAAGTCTCCGGATACCTGGTTGGTTTGAAATTTCCAAAACTGTACGTGCGTATCGGAGGTGTATGCTTCACCTGTCGGATATTCGAGGGTAGCAGGTAAATAATTGCCCCAGTCACCTGCACCGGATACCCAATTTGCCAATGATCGGTAAGGTCCCACAGTTAATGCATCTCCATCCTGAGAAGTGGTAAAAACAGTTTGATCAGTCATGGAGCCGGTGGGTGTTTCCGCTAAAAACTTTTTGCAGCTACCCAATAAGAATGTGCATGCTAACAATAGTAAGTAGCCTTGTTTGCTTTTATTATATTTATTGCGATTGATTTTCATTTGATCTCTTTTGAAAGTTTAGAATCCTACATTAACACCAAAAGTGTAAATGGCAGGGTTGGGATACTGATATTTGTCCGTATTAGGCACGTTTGAAAATTGTTTATCCAATGAACTTCCTTCAGGATCATATCCTGCAGCCTTGGTAATTAAGAAGAAGTTGTTCGCCGATACATATAGACGTAGTCTTTCCAATCCCAAATTTTTAGCAGGGAAGGTATAACCAATGGTTGCGCCGGCACCTCTTATAAAGGATGCGTCATAAATCATGTGTGTATCCGGATAGGATTGATAATAAGCGCCGCCATTACCGGGCCTCAACTGTGCTACCATTGCGTTTTGATGATCAGGGCGCCAGGCGGTAAGTGTTGTATTCAAACCCCCTGAAACCAATTGGCGATCTTCTGCTGATTCATGTACAAAGGCTTTATCTACACCGGAAACAATCTGAATATTAAGGCTTGCATCAAATTTTTTATAAGTGAAGTAGTTATTAAAGCCTATTATCCACTTAGGAAACGCCCTTCCAATAATATCGCCATCAGCGATCAGATCTATCTTTCCGTCATCATTTCTATCCAAAAACTTTAAGTCGCCGGGCTTCATACCATAACGGGCAGCTAAAGAAACTTCTTCTGTGCTATACGTTCCTAATCTGGTTAAACCGAAAAATGAGCCGATAGGGGAGCCAACTCTCAATACAGAAGTTCCGTTACCTGCGCCGGTTTGTACATATATTGGAGCTCCTGTAGGACCAAGTCCAACAATTTTATTTTGATTGGCACTTGCTATTAAGTCTGTACTCCAGCTAAGATTATTGGTAGAGATATTTCGGGTGTTTAAAGTAAATTCCCATCCATTATTTTGCACCGAACCATAATTTATTTTAGCAGTACCGGTAGTAGTTGATTGTGGTAAGGGCACATCCAGTAACATATCAGTAGTTAATTTATGATAATAATCTACTGTCAGATTAATACGATTATCGAATAAGCCAAGTTCAAAACCAGCATCATATTGATCTGTGGTTTCCCATTTAAGATCAGGATTACCCATTGAATTAGGGAAAATACCCGTTACTGCAGCCCCACCTAATACGACACCTGCAGAACCTACATAGGTTTGAGATACATAACTTCCTATTTCCTGGTTACCGGTGCGGCCCATGCTGGCACGTACTTTAAGGTTGGAAATAATATCAACATTCTTCAGGAAATTTTCTTCTGAAGCTCTCCATGCCACCCCTACAGATGGGAAGAAGCCGTACTTTGAATTTGCACCGAATTTAGAAGATCCGTCATAACGGCCTGTTGCCGTGAACAGGTATTTACCTTTATAATTATAATTAACTCTTGCAAAGTAGGAATTGAGTGCACTATTGCCATCACTGCTGCTAGGTACAGGCCTGGTTGCAGCACCGGCACCCAAATTATGCCATTGGTAAAAGTTTGAAAAGAAGACAGAGTTAACTGCTGTAAGATTTTCATAAGAAAAGTTCGACCAGGATAGACCTACCATAGCATTAATGTTATGATCTAATCCAATTGTTTTTTGATAATTGAAATAATCCTGGTTTTGCCAATAGAAAGTATTTGCAGTTGTGATATTAGCTGAACCATCTCCTCCGTATAGCTTTCCACTATAATAATTTCTTTTTGAGGCATTATAATCAATAGAAAAATCAGACTTAAAACTCAGGTCTTTGGTTATTTTGGCATTAACAGCAATGCTTCCTGTGGTTTGTCCAAGATCGGTAAAACCTGATATTTCTGACCTTCTGAATACAATGTTGTACCATTGCTCACCCACATTAAAATCAGCATTAGTACCCCATCGTCCGGCGTATATGCCATATTCCGGATCATTGGGATATTTGATAGGCAGAATGCTCCAAACTTCCGCGGTAGAACGAGTAATTCCACCATCATCGGACCGTTTGCTTTTATTAAAACTGAGCTGAGTGCTTAGATCGAGCCATTTCAATACTTTCATATCTCCTGTAACCCTTGCACTATATCGTTTGAAGTATGACTCCTGCATCAAGCCATTTTGGTCAGTGTAACCTAAGGACAAGGAAAATTTCGCATTCTCATTTCCACCACGCAGATCTATATGGTGGTTAGTAGAAGTGGCCGGTTTGAACGCTTCGCTTTCCCAGTCAGTGTTAAACCTTGGAGCATAATAGCCCCCGTCTTTACCTATCAGGTCTAATAGATAGCCGCCCTTTCCAACTTCTTTAAATAACCATGGCATTTCTGAATAAGATAAAGAGGATGCATACGGACCACGGAAGTCTTTAGCACGATTGATAGTTCCGTATTTTTCGCCATTTGCCATTGCCTGCTCATATACATACATCAGTTGATCCGCGTCAAGTGTATATAAATGTCGCTGCAATACGGAATAAGATACATAACCATTGTAATCGACCTGTGTTTTGCCATCTATCCCACGTTTTGTAGTAATGATAATAACACCGTTTGCGCCACGGGCACCATAAATTGCTGTAGCCGAAGCATCTTTCAGCACGTCAATGGATACGATATCTTCGGGGTTAAGTGTCGATAATGCATTATTTACACCGACTATTCCATCTACAACAAATAAAGGATCGCTGCTTGTATTGATGGAGTTAGTGCCTCGAATGCGTATCATAGGATCGCCTCCAGGAACACCGGCACCCATCTGTATTACCTGGATGCCGGCCATTTTACCCTGCAATGCCTGTCCCACATTAACGGCTGGCTTATCAAGCAATTTTTTTGCTCCTATTTGAGCGATAGAGCCTGTCAGGTCACTTTTTCTTTGAGTTCCATAACCAACAACTACTACATCTCCTAATCCTACGACTGCATCATCTAAAGTAATGGTAATTTCCTCACTGCTATTTGCCGTAACAGTCTTTTTCTCAAAACCTACACTCGATACCTCAAGCTGCACATTAGCACGATTTGCAACAGAAATCGTAAAATAACCCTGAGCATCCGTAAGGCTTCCTTTTTTTGTTCCGGAGATCATTACAGCAGCACCTGGAATTGGTTTCCCATCGGTGGTTACAACTTTCCCTTTTATTGAAAGAGAGGATGTTTCCTGGGCTTTAAGGGTAAGGCAGCTAAAGGGTAGCAGCATAATTGCCAGCCTTAGAATCAGCCGGAGTCGGATGTTGCTAAAATCGGTTAGATTTTTACAGTAATACATTTTTGATGCAAGCATGGTTTTTAGTTAAGAGTGATTAATATTTACAGCAGAAAAGTTTCGCAGGAACTGTTTTATTTCAGTCCCTATTATTATATTTTAGAATGATATAATTGTGGAATGACCTCTATCGTCCTTTCCTTAACTCAATGATCTTACTATACCATCAAATATTCTTTAACAGATGTGAGCAACAATGGCAAACAAATCTTCTTTAGGCTGTTGCTCTTTCGGCCTAATCTACTTTTTTTATAGTTTTTGAAAATAATTACCCAATTCTCATAACTGTGCAGTCCTAGTTGGTTTCACTGGCATAGCAAAGCGTTCAATCTTAGCAACAGCAAATTAACTTTTCATTAATATTATTTTCTATACTTGATTTTCTAATTATTGTACAATCTTATCTTTTACTTTAAAGTATGAGAAAAGAAAGCTGTTCTACTTAATACGCTCAGTTTTTAGACAATCTTGCATATGTTTTACGATAAACAACGAGGAGTTTATGGGTCTTCGTTAAGGTGTTTTTAAATATGATTGTCTTGCTGTAAAACAAACTTATAATTCAATAGTTATTATATTTCCCAGTGCAGAAATTGAGAAAGAGATTGCTAAAAACAGCGAAGGAAAACTTATTGCACCTAAAAAAATATCACTTCAATCACAATTTGAATCAAGCTAAAAAAAAGAAGCTGCCTCAATTATCTTTGAGACAGCCTCTGTAAAAATGTTGCAGTAATAACTTAAGATACAGCTACGTCAAAAGCTTGTTTTGCTTTTCTTTTTGCATTACTCATTTTACTGTTCGCTTTATCATAAGCATCTTCTGCTGAATCTGAAAGTTCATCCCAGGTTTCGGATAGTTCATCCCTGTTATTTAAATAAAGAATAACGCCTGCTGCGGCAACGCCCACTACTAAAGCTGCAATTAGAATGTTTTTCATACAATTTCTTTTTTAGTTCTATTTAAAACGGCAATTCACATACCAAAAACATTATTATTTGGTACTTAATTCCTATTGTTATATTCCGTCATCGCCACCACTATTGTTTCCGTTATCCCGTTGCCTTTTAGGAAAGAGATTAAAATCAGCATTACCAAATTTATAACTGAACGTTACTCTAAAGGTTCTTACACTCCACCTGCTATAAGAATCCTGGTAAAATTGATCTGTATCATATATAGTTCCAAAACGCCGTGTATTAAATATGTCGTTTACATTAAAAGACAATGCAGCAGCCTTGTTTTTCAGGAATTCTTTCCTGAATGCAAAGTCAGCGGTATATTCCGATTTACGTCTTCCCTGTGGAATAACCTGCGGACCTTCATAATTACCGATCAACTGGAAAGTTGTGTTCTTAAAAATTGATTTACTATCCTGCCCGGTTTTATAATTAGCAATAAGTTTTGTATCCCAGTTAAAACCGCTGTTGTTCAGGTTAAGTTTACCAACTTGTGCATTTGTAGTACGATATTGAAGGTTGATATTATAGGTAAAATCGAATCCTTTCCACAACTTTTGCTGGTAAGTAAATTCTGTGCCCATGCGATTGGTATAACCTGCATTGATAAATGTATTCAGGATTGCATTTGGTGAAACTGCGGCATTGTTTAACCGCTGATATAATTCAGGACTGATCGTATCACTGTATTGTGTAACATCACCGACATTGTTTTTGAAATACACAACACCTAAAAAGCTTCCGCCTGTGAATTGATTGAAATAATTTAATTCAAAAGAATTGGTGAATTCAGGTTTTAATGCAGGGTTACCTTGCCTGATGTTGAGCGGGTCGTTAATATCAACAAAAGGATTTACTTCCCAAAATCTTGGACGCCGAATTCTTTTTGAATAATTAAACTGGATTTCCTGTCCTTCATCTAATGTTTTTGTTAAGAAGAAACTGGGGAATAAACCATTCCATAAATTCTTCCACCCGTCAGGAATTTCATAACCAAAATGCAAAGCGCTATCTGTTAATTCACCGTCCAATTTTGAAAACTCTGCACGCAGTCCAACCTGGTATTTAAAATCGCCTAATTTATTCGCATAATTAATATAGGCAGCCTTTACAGATTCAACAAATTTATAATCGTTACTTAAAGGCAGTTTTGTTTCAACATTGGACTGATCAAGAGAGAATGCTCCAAAATTAGAACTGGTGTTGCTCTTATAATATCTTGCACCAAATTCAATTCGTTTCGTCTCGCTTATTTTGTTGCTGTAATCAATTTGTGCTGTTATTTGATTATTGTCATCAGAGCCATCATTTCTTACAATATTGTCAGGTTGATAAATAGTGTTTTCAGGCGTAAAATATTTGTTTAGGATAAGTGATGAACTGTTTCTTCCACCGGTGTTATATGTTACGTCGGCAGAAAGTTTATTATCAGGCGAACCAAACTGCCTGTCATAGCTTAAACGACTAAAACTACGGTTGAATTTATTGGCACCGGTTGTTGTTCTTAAACCTATATAATCAAGCGCTTTAAGAGAATCAAGATAAGATTGATGCTGCACCTCATCATTATTGAATTTTCCATTTACAAAGCCCTGTGTAAAAGACAATGT
>JAEZRL010000256.1 GCA_023440945.1 Bacteroidota bacterium | reverse complement strand
GAAATCAATTTTAATTCAAATAAGCTTTAGGCGGATTATCCGTGATTAAGTCAAGTCTTGTGCAAGTGAAGGGAAATTTTATTTTCAGGGAACTATATAAAACTTATTTCTATTGCTTTTCTTGTTGCATTGTTCAATCAATTTTCCGGAATTAATGCAATACTATATTATGCCCCCCGAATATTTGAACTCAAAGTCCTTTATGCTGTAGACTCAATGTTTCAACTTGTATTAATGGGAATTACAAACGAATTATTTACTATTCCTGAATTAACGATAATTGATGAAGTAGCAGGAAAAAGTTTTTAATAATTGGATCAATTGGTATGAGCATTTGCCTTGGAGTTGTTGCTTATGTTTTTTATACGCAAGGATTTGGCGGATATGGAAAGAAAAGAAGACATTTCAATTTTAGCCAATTATCATACAAAGTTCTTTGCAGGCTAATAAAAAAGCCCTTGTAAAAACAAGGGCTGAGATTATTCACAGGTATTGAACCTTTATAACCCATCTGTTATATCCAATCACTCGCATTTCTGTACATCCCTAGCTGCATTTTTCAAAACCTTCTCCACAGTTTTTATCAGCTCATCTATGCTAAATGGTTTTGCCAGATAACTATCAGCTCCTGCTTCAATAGCTATCCGCTTGCCGTCCCAACTGGCAGAAATAACAATAACTGGCAATTCATTTTCCTTTTCTGCACTTCTTATTTTTTTTATTATCTCATCTCCCGAAATGTGAGGCATCCACAGATCAATAATCATAAGATCAGGATTAAATGCCTCGATAGATTCAAACACATGGCGGCTGTCTAACTCCGTCCTGGTTTCGTAATTAAACCTGTTTAATAAGGTTTCCATCATCATTAGAATACCGTCATCATCGTCGCAAACAAGTATTTTTTTCTTTCGCATTAGATATTGGTTTTTAATTAAGAGTTTATTGGTAACGTGAAATTAAATGTAGAACCTTGCTTTTCTTCGCTCTCAACCCAAAGCGAGCCCTGGTGGCTTTCAATTATTTCTTTACTAACGAATAATCCTATCCCGATGCCCGGAAACTTTTTTTGTATAGACTGAACACGATAAAACCTGTCAAATATCTTTTCATGCTCATCCTGGTTAATACCCAAACCATAATCCCTTATAGAGAACTTGATATAACCAGAAACAAGGGAAAGATTAACAATTACCTCCCGGGAGTCTGGAGAATATTTTACAGCATTAGAAACCAAATGAGTGACCACCTGTTTCAGTTTTTTCTCGTCGCCACAAAAATGTCTTGAAGCTGAACCATTGATAACTATTTTATGGCTGTCAGTAGTTTTTTGAATTGCGTCAATAACTGTAGTTACCATTGCGTCAAAATCAAAAAAGCTTTTTCTTATCTCAATATTTCCTGATCTTATCACTGCGGCATCAAGCATATCGGTGATGAGATTACTTATCTTCTGAAGCGAGTCATTACATTTTTGAATAGTTTGTTTTACCTCTTCGCCGTTGTTGGAAAAAGCAGCATTTAATAATTGGATATACCCAATTACCGTCGTGAGTGGAGATCTTAATTCATGGCTTGCTATTGATAAAAAATCATCTTTTCTATTATCTATCTCACGTTTTAAAGTAATGTCTTCTATTGCAAGAAGTATCAGGTCTTTATAGTCACTCTGAAACTCTACCTGGTTTGCATTTAAAACCATTACCTTTTTGCCGATACGCGGAAATGTATGTTCGACTTCAAAATCAATAACAGGATTATGGGTAGGTAATAATTCCAATAATAGATCCCTCAATCTTTTGATATTCCACTGCCCATTACCCAACTCGAACAAGTATTTACCTACTGTTTCTTCTGCTGTTACCTGAAAAGTTTTAAGAAAAAAACGATTAACCGAAACAACACGTAATTCGGGGTCTAATATTAACAGGCTTTCACGAATGGTTTCAAAAATACTTTTTAAAAAACCTTCACTTTCTACCAGTTCTTTCATTCGGTCACCCGGTGCTCTTTCAAAAGTTTTCCGGTTGCTTTTCAACAGTTCTTCCAATTCATGCTGAAGAGATAAATCGTTTTGAAATCCAATAAAATTTATAATATCCCCATCTTCATTTTTTACTGGATGAACATGCATTTCATTCCAAAAAGGAGTCCCGTCTTTTTTATAGTTCTTTATTTTTGTAACACAATTTGCCCCTTCATTTATTGCCTGTTTTATAATATATCTTCCATCTTGTTCTCTGTCTTCTTTCTGCAGAAACCTGCAATTGCGGCCTATCACCTCTCTGCATTCAAACCCGGTTAAAGTTTCGAAGGCTCTATTACAAAAAATGATCGGGTTATCGTGTACCGTATTATCAGTGATTACAATAGCTGAAGTAGAGGCATTTATAACTTGTACTAAAATGTTATTACCGTCAAAAGGGTTAAGCTCGTCTTCCATAATCTCACTCATAAAACTCGGATTTCGCTAATCGTTAAAAGTTGCTTTCAATAAAGTCATTACCTCAAAACAGGATTTGCCGGATAATGCAATGTACAATACTCATCAATCAAACTCTTCTCCAAATACCAATGAAGAATTGAAGGATGAATAGATGAAGAGTATCTTTTGGCAAAAGCAAAATTTAAATGAACACTTTGAAGTGGGAAAATCCCTGGCAGCTAAAGGATTAAGACGATGATCTTTTTAGAAGTGTGTTCTGGAGGAATTTGGATGTAAATTTTTGGCTACAACAAGAGAGAATACATTCTACAGCCATTTAGTAAATAAGCTACATAAATTTTAAGGAACACTGCAATACACAACGTGAAATTTTGCGAAAAGATCATTGAGTTGTCTCAATCATTGTTTTTCTCATATTATCGATGGGGTAACGAATTGAGATAAGAAAGCCTTTTCCGGGTTCACTATCAAGTGTTACTTCACCTCCATAAATTTCTGATCTGCTGAAAATATTTTTCAGCCCAACTCCTCTTTTTTTAACCGACATGTTACAACCTATTCCATCATCTTTTATCTCGAGTTTTAATTCATCTTTTAGGGGTATTAAACTTATCCAGGCGTTACTGGCTTTTGAATGTTTGACAATGTTGTTGATTTGTTCCTGTATGATACGGAAAAGAGAAATTTTGAAAGCTTCGTTATTAAGCACATGATCTATATGGTCTAATTGTAAATGAAAAGTAATTCCGGAAAGTTTGCTAATATGATCAGTAATTTCTTTAACAGCATCTTTCAGGTTGTTTTCCTCTAAAAAAGGTGGCAACAGGTTTTTTGATAATTGCCTTATTTCGTCAATCGCCTTTGTTAAATAATCGCGGCTGTTTTCAAGTAATTGTTCACTAAATATTTTTTTTTGAAGTGTATGCTCAATGTACAACCTGGTTGTTGATAAAATTTGATTGATATTATCGTGAAGTTCTTTGGCTAAAACAGCTCTTTCATTTTCCTGTGCTGTTATTACGGCCTGGGTTATTTCTATTTGTCTTTCTTTTTTTTCTCTTTCGAGTTTAACTTCAAGCTGAACAAGTTCTGTAACGTCATTCGAAATGGCCAAAAGAGCGTCTGTTTTGTTGTATTTTATTTTATAGAAGTGCGTATTCATATAAATAATACTGCCATCCTTGCGTATATGCTTCCTTGTACCCGAATTAATGGAGTTTCTCACTTTTAAATCTTCGAGTAACTTCAAAATCCTTGCATGATCATCTAAGGGGCGAAAGTGTAAAAGATCCAACTGTTTAAATTGTTCCAGGTCGTACTGATAGATTATCAGTGCTGTATTGTTTACCTCCAATGGTTTAAGATCGGGGAGCGACCAAACGATAATTGCAGCAGGATTATTTTGAAAAAGAGACCTGTATTTTTCCTCCGAACTTTTTAAGAGCTGTTCCTGTGCAATCCGTTCGGTAACGTCTCTGAAATTCAGTACCATAGCCTGAACGGTTGGTTCTGCAATAAGATTTGTAAAAACGCATTCCATCCATATAAACTCTCCTTGTCTTTTCCGGATTTGAAATTGTATTACATTGCTTTTGCCAGGTGTTTTAACTGCCATTAAAAAAGTTCGCAAAACTCTTATCAAATCATGTGCATGAATCGAGCGAAAAAAATTGACATCTGCGCTATTGCTTCCTTCATACCCTAATATCTTCAAGGCTGATTCACTGATATCCATTACTTTTCCCTCTTTGGATACTATAGCTAAGCCATCATAACTATGTTCTATTATGCTTTTGCACCTTCTTTCGCTATTCTTAAGTATGGTAATATCGAGAAAGTAAACCAGTACCGAATTCAATGACGGATAGATAATGATCCGCAACCATTTCTTCAGGTGCTCATCGTAATATTCATAGCTGTTATGTATAAAACTTTGGATGCTTGTTTGTACACTCTCCTGTATGTGGTTTTGGCCCAGATAGGGAAACAGCTCGTAAAAAAAATGATCTGATATTTCTTCCTTTGGCCGTTGTAATATATTACCCGCGGCTTTATTGCAAAATGTTATATAGCCTTCCTGGTTCACCACTAAAAAGCCATCTGTAATGCTATCAAGTAGCATTGCTTTTTCTTCGTTTAGCCGGTGTGTTTCCTCTTTTGCAAGACGTTCATTTATTTCCATTAACATTTCGCGTGTTACATCAACCACAGAATGTATAATATACACGAGATCACCATCAGAGTTTATTACCGGAACATTAAGCACCTTCCAGTATTTCAACTCAAATAAACTTGATTGAGGATTTTGTACGTTGTATTTTTGTGCCGGCAATACATGTTGTTTTTTTGTAGTAATTACTTCTGATAAGGAAGCCTGCAAATTTTTCACACCAGTTGCATTAACATCATCAGGATTGTCGGGAAAAATTTCAAAAATTCCTTTTCCTATAATCGACCGGCTTGTAAAAGTAGCTTCAAGGTAGCTATCAGTAACTTCAGCTATAGTAAAAAGAGGTGGATCAGGTAGTAAAAGCAGGAAACAACCGGGTGAGTTTTGAAAGACTTTCCAGCAATAATTATTTTCCATAGGTTGTTAAATTAAAACTTTCTCAAAGCTATAAACTTAAGCCATCCTTTCAGCTTTTTTGATCTCATGTAGTAATTCATTTATAGTGGTGTAGCAAAAATTTTACAGTAGAGTAAGTGGTGATAAGGGAATTTTGAATTTTTGGGTTTTACTGTTGAATAAGATTATGAAGAAGTTTTTGATAATAGATGATCATACTATAGTACGGGCAGGATTGACCGTCCTTTTAAAGGACTTCTACCCTAAAGCGGTCATATTTGAAGCCAGTGAAGGCACCACAGCTCTGGAGATTTTAAAGAAGACCAGTTTTGATTTAGTAATAATGGATATAAAAATGCCGGAGACTGATACTGTAAATTTATTACAGTATATAACGATTAGGCATCCCCAAACAAATGTCCTGATTTTTTCCATGAGCCCGGAAAATCTGTATGGAAAGAGATTCTTCCAGGCAGGTGCAAAAGGATATATTTCTAAGGAAGCATCTCTTGAAGAAGTTGGAAAAGCTATTGAAACGGTATTGCAGGGAAAAAAATACGTGAGCCAGGAACTGCTTCAGGAATTTCTTGAGACGGATAAACTTAAAAACCCTTTCGATCAGCTATCTGCAAGAGAATTTGAAATAGCACATTTACTTATAACAGACTCATCTGTTAGTCAGATCGCGAGTTTATTAAGCATACAACCTACAACAGTAGCGACTTACAAGGCCCGGATTTTTGAAAAACTTAAAGTGACCAGTATATTACAGCTTAAAGAACTGGCAGATCTTTATCACTAACATAACTACTTCTCTAAAGTTTTAAGATTTAAAAAGGTTGATATGCTTACCCACTAAACTGATGAAAGGTTTTTTATTTAGAATGGTACCAGGGTGGAACTGCTTTCCGACCAAGCATCATTAAAAACATTCCATCCCTGGTTAAAAGATGCCTCAACTTGGTCAAGAATATTTCAAACTTGGTCAAGGATGCTTTAAAGTTGGTCAAGGAATATTTAAACTTGGTCAACAATGCATCATTTTTGGTTGACAAAGCCTCTATGTTGACCAATCCCCAAGCTCTGTTGATTTCTGTTATTATACTCCCTGATGATTATCATTGCTCAACACCACGGCTGGAATATCTTGATCGAAGAAAATGATAAGGTAAACAGGAGAACAACAGCATTGCTTGGAAAATACGCCAACAACTTTACTTGTCCTCTAGGCAGGAATGACCAATATCTGTATGTTCGGATGACGGGTTCAATTTCCTGCAATGCTTTTTAATTTCGATAATAGCTTCCAAAAATTATACAATCTTAGAAAGCGTTTGGATAAAAGGAAAATTTAAATGATTTACCAGGATCCATTATGATCATCATTAAAAGTTTCTTATATCAAAATTTTCCAAAGTGTATTTAAGCTTCCCATAGTAAACGATACCGGTATTTCCTTCGGCGCAGCTTAGTGTTATTAGTTGTCCACATTGCTTATTCATTTCCTGTTCTTTTATTGGTATGTTTCAGAACTTTTGCTTCGATATAAAAAATGATTTCCTCCGCAATATTTTCTGCCTGATCGCCAACTCTTTCCAATCTTCTTATAATTGATAAAATATTTAAAGCCTGCTCCGTGTCTTCAGGAAATTTTTTCAGATAATCCATGATAAGGCTCGTTGCTCTGCGGTTAATATCATCAAGTAGTTCATCTCTTTTAAATATGGTTCGTGCTGCAGAAGAATCTTCGTTTATAAAGGCAGTATGGATAAGCTGTGTCATTTGTTCCGACTCGTGAAACATCTCGATTATCTTAGTTGCGTCCAATAATTCCGGCCTGAAAGATTTTTCTGTATTTACTATCAGCTTTGCAATACCTTCTGCTATATCGCCTATTCTTTCAAGATTTGTGTTTATTTTCAAAACTGCCAATAAAAACCGCAGATCAATGGCAACAGGGCAATAAAGCGCAAAAATATTTTCGCAATCTCTGTCAATTTTTAGTTCTGTAGCATTCACTCTTTTCTCTATCATCATTATTTCCCGTGCAAGGTCTTTATCAAAATTGATTAAGGCTGATAAAGACTTTAATAATTGTGAATGCACAAGATTCCACATTACAATAACTTCCTCTTTCAATGATTTCAGTTCATGGTTTAATTGTGACATGCTTTTGTTTTTTATGATAGATCAGCTAAATCTTCCGGTGATATAATTCTGGGTTCTTTGATCTTTGGGACTTGTAAATAGTTCTTTGGTTATATCATATTCAATTAATTCACCCAGATAAAAGAAAGCAGTTTTGTCGCTTACCCTTGCCGCCTGTTGCATATTGTGTGTAACAAGAATGAGCGTAAAGTTCTTTTTAAGATCGTAAAGCAACTCTTCTATGCTGGCAGTGGATATAGGGTCAAGCGCAGATGTTGGTTCATCCAATAAAAGTACTTCGGGTTCCATAGCTATTGCACGGGCAATACATAAGCGCTGTTGTTGACCGCCTGATAAAAAAGTACCTTTTTTATGTAAAGTATCCTTCACCTCGTTCCATAAGGCTGCTTTTGATAAAGAACTTTCCACAATATTGTCCTTTTCACTTTTGGAAAGTTTAATTCCATTTAACTTATAACCTGCAATAACATTATCGTAAATACTCAGGTTAGGGAAAGGATTAGGCCGTTGAAAAACCATACCTATTTTAAACCTTACAAGAATAGGATTCATTGCATAAATATCTTCCTGGTGCAAAAACATGTTACCGTTAGTGGTACCTCCGGGCGTTAATTCATGCATGCGATTTATGCAGCGTAAAAAAGTTGTTTTTCCACAACCGGAAGGACCCATTACAGCAACTACGCTGTTTTGAGAAATGTCGATATTTACATTTTTTACTACGCGATTAGATCCAAAGCAGGCATCAAAATTCCTGCTGCTTATAATTGTACTTTCCATTTCGTTGTTATCAGCTTTGTAGTAACATTTAATAATAAAATCCAGATTAACAGCAGTAAAGATGCGCCCCACGCCAAATCGTGCCATTCATCATAAGGGCTCGTGGCATAATTGAAGATCAGCAAGGGAAGACTTTGCATCGGCTTTAAAACATTTGCAGTTAAATACGGGTTGCCAAAGGCCGTAAAAAGCAACGGAGCTGTTTCTCCTGCTATCCGTGCTACTGAAAGCATAACGCCTGATAAAATGCCACTAATGCCGCAGGGAACGATCACTTTTAAAATTACTTTGTGATAAGGCAATCCTAATGC
>JAEZRL010000221.1 GCA_023440945.1 Bacteroidota bacterium | reverse complement strand
ATGTACGGCCTTTAAGCATGGTATCACCGTAAGCCGAGAAGCCTTGATACTGGCTTAACATCCACCATGTTGCACCTTTGTCTCCCCCCCAGCCGTCGCCATTGGCGATATCATTACTGAAGTTAAGATAAGCAGGCATGCTATTTTGCACACCCCACTGCCCCGGTTGATACACCCATTGTAACTCGAACAGCGATTCTGAGTTATTGTCATAAGGAAATTTAAACAGGTCAGCGTAATTAGGCAATAAGCTTTTACCACTATTATTGATAACATCCTGTGCATAATATTTGGCGCTGTCTAAAAACTCCTGCTTTCTTTGTCCACCCTGTGCTTCAACCCCTGCACGGGTTAAATAAAAACGGGCTAACATTCCTTCTGCCGACCAGCGTGTTAACCTACCAGGTTGAACCGGTGCTTCAGGTAAATCTTCTGCTACAGCACGCATTTCCCTCGTGATAAAACGCCAGATGCTTGGAACTGTATTCGGCACAAGTGTAGTATCATCGAGGTAGTTCAGGTTATTTTCTATGACAGGAACTGGGCCCCAGTTCATTACTAAATATCTGTATGCTAAAGCACGCATAAACCTCGCTTCAGCAATAGCCATCTTTTTAACGGTAGGCGTAACAGCATCACCAGCATATGTATTGATATTGTTGATGGTTAAGTTAGACTGAGCAACTACGTTGAAAAAAGCCCTCCAAGCAGCATTATTCTCCCCGTTCTGAGCCGTTGTATTGAATAACACGTTTCCCCGGTCATTATAGGCAGAAAAAGTAGTACCGGATCGGAAATCCCCGAGGTTATAAAAAGCTTTATCATTATAGTCGAACCACACACGGTTGTATAAAGGAGCAGTTCCGGCCATTACCTGCTCATCCGTCTTGTAAAAACCCGCATCTACAATAGCATCTGTTGGAGGTTTTTCAAGGAAATCCTTTTTGCAGGCGGATAGAAACAAGATTGGTGCGACCAAACCAATCAGATATAATTTACGATTCATCTTCTTCATTTTCTAATTCTTTAAAAGTTTACGTTTAAGCTGAAGGTGTAGATAGGGGTTAACGGATAACGGCCATAATCCAAACCGATAGCCTGGTTGTTGGTGTAGGTGTTAGCACCCACGTAAGCACCCACTTCAGGATCGAAACCTTTATATTTGGTAATAGTGGCAATATTTTGAGCTCCTACACTTGCTTTTATACCCTTCACAATCTTTGTCTTCGAAACCAATGAACTTGGAAGAGTATAAGATAAAGACACATTTTTAAGCCTCAAATAAGAACCATCCTCTACCCATTTGCTCGTTTGGCGGGCAAAATTGCCGTTAACATCTGCACCGGAAATAATTCTTGGAACGTCGGTTCCCGGATTCATCAGCATTGGTTTACCATTATCATCAGTAGAAAGTTTGGCATAATCTAAAGCATGTATCATCATATTACGGCCGAGGTTGATATTATTGGGGTTTGAATTCTCCCAAGCTGTAAAATTGTAAATATCATTACCATAAGTGCCCGTAATAAGAATAGTGAGATCGATCCCTTTATAACTAAAGGTGTTTGTAAAACCACCAAATAGCTTCGGCCAAGGGTTACCGATGTAGGTTTGATCATTTACATCAATTATTCCATCTCCATTGATGTCCTTAAACTTAACATCGCCGATCCAAATGCCACCACTTTGTGCTGTTGGATACCTGTTTCCACTGTTATCAACAGGTACCGCACTGTTATTGATCTCGTCCTCAGAAGAAAAAATACCTTCTTCTACATAACCTCTGAATAACCAGGGAGCGTTGCCGATAGCGGAACGTTGTGTCCAGGGATCGGGTTGGTTCAACCACCAGTCCTGCCGGTCAAAGAAAGCATTCTTCGAGTTCAGGCTTTCGATGACGGTTTTGAAGTGAGAAAGGTTCAAATTTGTTTCCCATCTGAAATTCTTGCCACTGATGTTTGTGGAATTGATGGTAAAGCTCCAACCTGTCGTTTTAAGTGAACCAGCATTTACCGTAGGCGGTGCAACAGAAGCAGTACCGCTTGTTCCCATATACCAAGGTAAGCCAGCAGGCATAATCAGGTTATCAGTATTCTTAACATAGTAATCAAAATCTATCGTAAGCCTGTTGCTGAACATGCCGAGATTCAAGCCTATATTATCTGTTCTTGTTTCTTCCCATTTAAGTTTTGTATTGGGATATACAGAAGGCAGAAAGCCTGTTCCCCAGGGAGTAGCCCCGGCAGCCAAAGGAGAGTAAATAGCCGCGTTGCCACTACCCTGGTTACCAGTCAAACCTGTCTCAAGCCTCAATTTCAACTCATTAATAAATGACACGTTGAAAAATTTTTCCTGTGCAACTCTCCAGGCAGCAGAAATGGAAGGGAATGTTCCCCATCTGTTTTGAGGTCCAAAATTTACAGAACCGTCCCGGCGTACTGTTCCCGTGAGTATGTAACGGTTATCATAGTTGTAGTTTAATCTGCCTAAATAAGATTCCATTCCCCATTCACCTGAGCCGCCACCGTTGCTTGCTGTTGTAGGATCACCGGCATTCAAATCAAGGATATCATTAGTAAGAAAACCTGTTCTCGTACCGTTCACATTTTTCCAGGTAGAAGCCTGAGATTCATGGCTAACCATAGCGCCAACATTGTGCTTACCAAACTGTGCGGTGTACTCAAGCAACTGGTTCCAGTTCCAATAAGTATTCAAACCGGTTCCACTTGTTAAAGATGCGGTTGAATTTACAGCCCAGCCGATAGAATAAACGGGTCTGTAATAGGTTGAATTAGAATAACCCACATTTGTATTGAATGATGTTCTAAGCGTTAGCCCTTTGGCTAAATTGAAACCCAGGTTAAGGCCTCCTAAAAATTGCCTGCGGACATTTTTATTAGTAGTCAAAGTTGAAATAGCAATGGGGTTAACCGGAGCAAACTGGTGTGCAGGATTTGAAAGATCACCGCCACCCCAATCTCCTTCAATATTTTTTACAGGAATTTCAGGACTCAGTTGCAAAGCACTTGTAATTAAACTTTGCTGGCTTGTTGTGAGGCTTTCATTTGTCTGGTTAAAACTAAGATTAGTTCCAATGGTCACCCAATCTCTTGGCTTACTGTCTAAATTGACGCGAAAACTATACCTGTCAAAACCAGAACCAACAGCTACCCCATCCTGGTTTAGATATTCACCCGACATGTAATAGGTAGTTTTATCATTGCCTCCGCTTAAGCTTAATTGATGCTTTTGCATTGCTGCATTACTGAACAAAGCCTCTTGCCAGTCTGTTCCAGGTCCTAATATAGAAGGATCTAATAACTCGCCGGGAACAGTTCCACCGGCTATAGCTTTATATTCTTTTTCCATTTGTGCATATTGAGGCAATGTCATTACCGCTACACGTTTTGGAGGAGTTTGAATATTGTATTGAAAGCCGTAATTAATCTTGACATCGCCAGCTTTTCCTCGCTTTGTGGTGATCAATACAACACCGTTGGTAGCACGTGATCCATAGATAGCAGTAGCAGAAGGACCTTGCAAAATCTGTATGTCGTCAATATCGGCTGGATTTAAACCTGCAAGTGGGTTAGAAGAGCTAACGTCGCCCCCACCCTGAATTTGTACTCCATCAATTACATAAAGCGGTTCTGTATTACCATTAATAGAACTGATACCGCGAATTGTTACGGATATACCGCCACCAGGCTGACCAGAATTTTGGGTAACATAGACTCCGGCGGCTCGTCCTTGGATGGCCTGCTCAACTGTTGTGTTTACGGTCTTTTCTATTTCTTTCGCAGATACCGTTGTTTGCGCAGTGGTAAGATTAACTTTTCTTGCCTTCCCGTAACCCACTACAACAACATCACTCAGATTACCATAATTTTCTGAAAGAGAAATAGAGATGTTGTTATCGATGCCCACCTTCGTTTCTACATTTGCATATCCTACATAAGAAATCACCAGTGTTTCTCCGGGTGCAGCACTGATTGTAAAATGTCCGGTGCTGTTCGTAATAGCTGATCTTTTTGTTCCTTTTACAACTACCGTTGCGCCTTCAACAGGATTACCTGTTGTTTTCGAGGTGACCGTGCCACTAATTGTTCCGGTAGTGCTCTGCGCACTCATCTGAAGGGTTAATAATAAGCAAGAAATAAAGGTGCAAAGCGCCTTCCATTTCCATGTTTTTTTGGTTCGTTTCATACACGCGTTTATTGATTAGAAAAAAGTTGATTTTATTTTTTTGATCCCATCTGTATTGCTACTATCATCGTTCCTTGCGTCGCACTCTTGTACTGTAGAATTTCGTTTTAGCAATCAGCCTGCAACTTAGAGCTTGTAGCTTGAAGTTCCTACACACTGCTCACTTCATCTTTATAATTATCTCCTTGCCTGTGTACTTTACTGTTGCATCTTCTTTTTGATCAGGGTTTAAAGGTTTAGGGCTGTCTTTTGTAATCCATATTATTTTAAAGCTTCTGTTCTTCAACATTCCCGGGAATGCACCTTCTCGTTTGCCAATCGTTAGTGCCTTGTTTAATTCATTATAACTAATAGGAATATTTGAGTAAGCACCACGTTCATAATCGTAAGTTGTATCTGCATCTTCATATAAATTGAAGTGCGCATCTTCACCTATGTACACAAACAAAGTGATGGGATCTTCAGGTTTCTCATTAGTGTATTGCATGGCCGGACCAAAGGGAATAATGGAACCTTCTTTTACAAACACCGGCATTCGTTCGTAAGGCGCATCTGCAGTAATGTTTTGTCCGCCTCCGGTGTATTTACCTGAATACAAATCGTACCAACCCTGACCTGAAGGCAGGTAAACCTTTCTGTTTAATGCTTTGTAAGTATAAACCGGATTAATAAGCAGCGAAGGGCCATACATATATTGATCGCCGATATTTTTTGTAAGCGAATCCTGCGAAAAGTCCATTACCAATCCTCGCATGATGGTGTAATTATTATGATATGCTGCCCCGGCTAAAGAATAGATGTAAGGCATTAAACGATAGCGCAGGTTATCATAAAACAACATGCTTTTATAAGCAGGATGATCTTCAGGTGCCGTATTATAAATCTCCCGGTAAGGAAATTGCCCATGCACACGAAACAAAGGACAGAAAGCACCAAACTGATACCAGCGTGTCATTTGCTCTCTCCATTCTGCAAGGTCTTTTTCGTTCGGATGTTCATAACGGCGCTCAACAGCAAAACCGCCAATATCCATTGTCCAGTAAGGAATGCCTGACATAGAGAAATTAATACCAGCAGGAATCTGCGCTTCCATATCTTCCCAGCGGGCAGCAATATCACCGCTCCAGGTAGCAGCGGCAAAACGTTGTTGTCCGGCAAAAGCAGAACGGGTTAAAATGAAAACTCTTTTATTAGAATCAACTGAACGCTGACCTTCATAAATACCTTTTGCATTTTCAAAAGGATAAGCATTTAAATATCCTGCAGCGGGACCGATTGCCAAACCCCGCATTTGCTCTTTTCTTTTTTCCGGACTTACATTAGAAAGAATATCGGGTTCGCTAGCATCCATCCACCAGGCATCAACGCCTTTACTGTATAATCTTTCATTCAGCAGGTCCCAGAAAGCTTTTCTCGCACCGGGATTGAAGGCATCATAAAATGTCGAAACATATCCCTTGCCTATCCAATCTTTTTGCCTGTCTGCAACATTTCTTTTATACAGCCATCCATTTTTATTAAAGTATTCGTATTCAGGAATGCCTTCATAAAACTTCGGCCACACAGAGATCATAAAATGAGTATGATATTTTTTGTGGAGCACATTTATCATACTATCAGGATTTGAAAAACGCGAAGCATCAAACTTTTGGCTCCCCCAATCATTTTCTTTCCAATAGCTCCAATCTTCTACAATATTATCAAGCGGGATTTTTCTTTTTCTCAATTCGGCAACCGTGCTTAAAATTTCATCCTGCGTTTTATAACGTTCACGACTTTGCCAGAAACCAAAAGTCCATTTAGGTATCATCGTTGCTTTGCCGGTAAGCTGGCGATAACCACTGATAACTTCATCCATGTTATCGCCATAAATAAAATAATAGTTCAGCTGCTTACCAGCTTCGGATGAAAATGTGTAAGTGTTTTTATCTTTTTCAGGAATCGGATTGAGCCATTTTAAAGAAAGATAAGATTCGCCTCCATCGGGAATCCATTCTATTTTTATAGAATATTTTTTCCCTTTTTCGAATGGAATATTCAGCATGGCAATGGCAGGATTCCAGGCGACTCTCCAACGATCAACCAATAGTTTTCCGTCAATCCAAAGCTTTATATAACCACCATAAGTAAGTCGAAATTTATGAACACCATCAAAATCTGAGGCAATCGAACCTTCATAAGTTACCAAACCGTTCGCCACTTTAAAGTCTGTGGGTAAATGTAACTTGCTGTCGTTCAAAAATTCATAGTCAATAGAAGATTCAGCTTTTGTAAAAGCTATCGCAGAAGGATTATTTTTATCGTTGCTGTAAGAAGCGGTTAACCAACCCTCATCGCCATCTTTGGAGAAAAGTTTTAGCCTGTGCAAGGGCATAAAAGGCCGAACATCGCCAACAGTTGTAAGCGAATAATTATCCCAAAGAATACCATAATTTTTAGATGAAATGAGAAATGGCACAGCAACCTGTGTATTGTTTTGAAATAAGAAAACCTGCTGATCTTTATAATTGAACTGGCCTGCCTGGTGCTGGCCTAAACCATAATAAGCATCGTCTGCAGTTGTTTCAAAAGTTTGGGAAACATGATACAAAGGCTGGCCTACAAAAACAGCCGGTTGCAGCTTTCTGCCGGTAATGCTTCTTTCATTAATTATTGGTTTTCCGTATCTATCGCTAAAGGCAACTGCACCGTTTTTTATATTGGCCGCAACAATAAGAGAATCTGTTTGAAGAATAAGATTATCATCATCTTCCTTTACACTCCATTTTCTAAATGGCTGCTGTGGAAGAACGATCAAACTTTTTTCCTCTATTTCGGAAGAAGAACTTGCGGAAACTTTTATGATCTCATTTGAAATAACCTGCAATCTTACTGCCGCTGCCCCGCCTGACAATTTTGCATCCGGGTAAATGATTACGCCGTCTTCTATTTTTAAGAAATGAGGAGAATTTTCCTGTGCAAAGGAAAACACAGCACTGGAAAAAAGGCATACAAGCAGGCAAATCAGTTTAAGCGGCATAGCAATTCGCTTTAGCGTTAGTTGGTTTATAACACTAAAATTATCTTTATCGTAAGAAAGAGAGGGTACTCGAATGTTTATGTTTAGGTACTCAAATGTTAACCGAAGGGATTAAAA
>JAEZRL010000080.1 GCA_023440945.1 Bacteroidota bacterium | reverse complement strand
TCCGGATCATATTTTGCTGCAATGCTTATAAGGCTGTCGGTAAAAGGCCAGTCAAGATTCTTGCTCAAACCTGACAATATTTGCTCGGGGTGCTTGAGACAATATTTTAAAAAGAGCGAATTTCTTGCACTTGCAGCACCAGGATTACTGCTAAAGGCAATCGTCTTAATTAATATATTTCCTATTTCTAAAGGATTTTTATCAATCACCGGTTGAATAGAAGCCCCTTTTACTTCAAGTTTCATCCCATCCTGGTAAGCTGTTATCAGATCAGGAAAGAGAGCAGCTTTTACCGAGCGGTATTTATAATCGCTGATAAAAGCAACAAGCGTTTCATTCAATCCTCTTAAAAATTTTATTTTATTGTTATTATCCAAAGTTGAGTCTGCTTCAATTGCTTTTTGAATATCATCTATTTTTTTTGTAGCCGTATAAGTAAGACGCGTATTCAATTCTTCATCCTGTGTTGGAGCGAATTGATTATCGCTCATTCCATCAAGTTTCAAAATTGCTTTTTGAGATGCATCTATATTTTCATGAAACACTTTACGTATAAGTGGAATATCCGGCGTATTACCAAAAGAAGATTGTGCAATCACCTGCAAACTCATAAGAAGCACAGCAAACAAACAATATACTCTCATCATTTCGTTATTGGTTATCTTACTAAGGCAAATATATTACCAAAGCATACAAAGAGTGCTTAACAATTATATAATGCTTGAAACAGAATGGTAAAATTATTTTTGTGTAAACATTTCGTTAATGGAAAGCAATGAAAGAAAAATATTGATAGCAGATGACGAGCCTGATATTCTTGAAATAGTTGGTTACAATTTAAAAAAAGAAGGTTATCAAATATTCACAGCTGCTGATGGAAGAGAAGCTATCGAAAAAGCAAAACAAGTTCAACCTCATCTTATCATTCTCGATATAATGATGCCATATAAAACCGGGTTTGAAGTTTGCGATATATTAAGAACACAACCTGAATTTAAAGACACACTTATCATTTTTCTTACCGCCTTGAACGATGAATATTCACATATAAAAGGTTTGGAAACCGGTGCTGATGATTATGTTAGCAAACCTATCAGCCCGAAAGTATTGGTAAGCCGTGTTAATGCTTTGTTTAGAAGAACGTATAAAAAAGAAGAAGCAGGAAAAGTTTTGACAAGAGGTGACATACAAATTGATCCTGTTCGCTTTATTGTTACTGTAAAAGGTAAAGAGATTTTTCTTGTGAAAAAAGAGTTTGAATTACTGTATTTACTTGCTTCCCGACCTGGACGAGTGTTTTTAAGAAATGAAATATTAAGCCAGGTTTGGGGAACAGATGTTATCGTTGGCGACAGAACAATTGATGTGCATATTCGTAAAATAAGGCAAAAGCTTGGTTTTGATTGCATAACTACTGTAAAAGGTGTAGGTTACAAATTTGATCTTTGATAGAAAGATTTTATTTACCCAATTCTTAACATACAGAATTTTTTTAACTAATCTTTTTTTTGTATTCTTCCTGTTATGTTCGAAACAAAAAATTTTTCGCCGAATCAACTTTCTGCATTTACAGCATTAATTCTATCAATCCCCATCGGGATAGGTTTTTATGTAGTAAGTGATACACTTGCTGTTGCTGGTATTGCAGCAGGTATAACTTTTTTCGGCAGTTATTTGCTTATTAGATCTGTGCTGCAAAGGTTCATCTTTCGTAAAATAAAACTCATTTATAAATTTATTTATCAAACTAAAGCAAGCAAAAAGGAAGAGATGTATTACAAATATATTCTTCCTCAAAAAAGTATTGATGAAGTAAGAGAAGATGTAGAAAAATGGGCGCAACAAAAGCGTGCAGAAATCGAAGCTTTAAAAAATCTTGAAGCCTACAGGAAAGAGTTTTTACAAAATCTTGCACATGAACTAAAAACACCCATTTTCGCCATACAAGGTTATGTAGAAACATTACTGCAAGAAGAGGAAGATAAGGGTTCTCTGAATAAAAAGTTTTTGGAAAATACATCGCGAAATGTTCACCGGATGGTAAATCTTGTAAATGATCTTGATGAAATATCAAGACTGGAAAGTGGAATGCAGGCGCTGAACAAAGAAAATTTTATTATACAGGATTTGATAAAAGAAGTTTATGATTCACTTTCTATAAAAAGCCATAACAAGAATATAACAACAAGTATAAAGAAAGGTTGTGAAGCACCTGTGCAAGTTTATGCAGATAAAGAAAAAATAAGACAGGTTATTACAAATCTTGTTGAAAATGCGATCAAATATGGAAAGACTGACGGGCATGTTGTAGCAAGCATTTATAAGATGGATGAAAATTATGTTCTTACTGAAATAAGTGATGACGGAATGGGTATAGCAGAAGAACATTTACCGCGTGTATTCGAGCGTTTTTACAGAACGGATCAGGGACGAAACCGTGATGGTCGTGGCACCGGTTTAGGGCTAGCTATTTGCAAACACATCATCGAGGCGCATGATCAGGTTATACATGTACGCAGTAAAACAGATGTTGGCACAACTGTAGGCTTTACCCTGGAAACAAGAAATGAACAATAAAAAACCCCGGCAAAAATCCGGGGCTTTTTGTTTTTAGTTTTTATTTTTTTATCTGCTTAGGTACTACTATTAAACTTCGTTGTGTCACTCACTTCAAGGTTCTGTTCTTTACTCAACAATAACCTTCAGCAATAACAAACATCAGCAACATCAGTTAGATCAGTAATATCAGCGATTAAATTTCTTAATAATCACCTAACGTTTCAGGCAATTGTGCTAATGCTTTTGCAAGTTGTTCGTCATTTGGTGCAACACCATGCCATTCGTGATTACCTTCCATAAAATCAACACCTTTACCCATAACTGTATGCATCAATATACAAATCGGCTGTCCCTGTCCCGTTAATGATTTTGCTTTTTCTATGGTTGCTACAACTTCTTCCATATTGTTACCGTCCATTTCCAAAACCTTCCATTTAAAAGCATTAAATTTTTCATGCAGGTTACCGAGATCCATTACCTTATGCGTTGTTCCATCAATTTGTTGCCCGTTCCAATCAACAGTAGAAATAAGATTATCAACCTTCAAATTCGGCGCACTCATAATTGCTTCCCAATTCTGCCCTTCATCAAGCTCACCATCGCCATGTAATGAAAAAACAAAACGATCGTCTTTGTTCAGTTTTTTACTCAATGCTGCACCTATAGCCACACTCATACCCTGACCTAAAGAGCCGCTTGCAACTCTTATGCCCGGTAAATGTTCATGTGTTGCAGGGTGACCTTGTAAACGCGAATTTATTTTGCGAAAAGTAGAAAGTTCTTTTGTGTCAAAATAACCGGCACGGGCAAGTGTAGCATACCAAACAGGCGATATATGGCCGTTTGATAAAAAGAAAATATCTTCTCCAATACCATCCATATTAAATTTTGGATCGTGTTTCATTTCTTTGAAATAAAGCGCTGTAAAAAAATCAGCACAACCCAAAGAACCACCGGGATGCCCGCTTTTTGCACCATGCACCATTCTTACTATATCTCTTCTTATTTGTGCTGCAATGTCTTTTAATTCTGCTAGATCGGCCATAGAAAAAAATTTTATTAGGTGTAAAAATCAACGATTTCACCTGAAGAACAAAAAATATTTACTTCAGGCAGCAATATCATCGTTTTAAAAATCTATACTTTGAATTTTACTTTTTCAGCAGCTTTAAAATTATTAGCTAAATATTATTCAAAATATATTCATGGTATAATTTGTGTTTAAAAAAGAAATTAAAAAATAAAAATTATCAGCATCACGTTTATCTTCCTATAATATATTTTCATCCTTTTTCTCGATTAAGTTTTACTTAAGAGAAAGCGATATGGATGAAATTAAATAGTTTTGAAACTTTTATTAGATATATAGAATGGGTATCAAGGTAGATTAATATAAAAGTCTTAATGCATGCAGCAGGTAATCATCGGCTCTTTAGTAGCATTTTTTATTAGTTTTTATGCCATCCCTGTAATAATACACATAGCAAATGCAAAACAATTAGTTGATATACCTAACGAACGTAAGGTTCATGCTTCACCTGTTCCTTTATTAGGCGGTGTTGGTGTCTTCATTGGTTTTATTTTGAGTCTTGTAATATCTATAAGTTTCAATGTGGCATCTGCTGAATCTGCATCTTATATTGCCGCTTTTTTGATTGTATTTTTTCTTGGTCTTGGTGATGATATTATGATATTGTCGCCTGCAAAAAAGTTCGTTGGACAATTTGTTGCTTCTTTTATTCTCATCTTCAAAGGTCATTTACTTATAACAGATCTGCATGGCTTTTTAGGCATTCATACATTAAATGAAACAGCAAGTTATATTCTAACATATTTTACCTTAATAGGTGTTATCAATGCTTTTAACCTGATTGATGGTGTGGATGGTTTGGCCGCATCACTTGGAATTATTTCGATGGCAGTATTTGGTACGTGGTTTCTCATTAACAACGACATCTTTTTTGCACTGATGGCATTTACTTTAACAGGAAGCTTTTGTGCATTTCTTATTTTCAATTTTCATCCCGCAAAAATATTCATGGGTGATGCAGGTTCTATGTTGTTAGGGTTGGCGAACGGTATTCTTGTTATTCATTTTATACAGGAAGCTCCATCCGCTGAAACACTTGCTACAACTGCCTCCCCCGCTGTTGGATTTGGTGTTTTGCTTATACCGTTAATGGATACACTGCGTGTTTTTTGTTTACGCATCTCGCAGGGAAGATCACCTTTTTCACCTGACAGAAAACATATACATCATTTGTTACTTGACAAAGGATTTTCGCATCGTTCAACTACTATAACCATTGCTTGTGTTAGTTTAGTTTTTTCTGTTTTTTCTTTTGCAGTTGATACATGGGATTCAACATGGATTGTTCTTACACAAGCCGGCTTGTTTTTTATTGCGATTTATTTACTTCACATATTCGAACCCTCCGTTCATCTTCGTGTTGTTCAAAACGAAAATGGAATTATTATCCAGGAGAATAAAGTACCAAGGCTCGTTTCGTTCTTTTCAAAAAAAGAACGTACTACGGCAGGTGATAATAATTGAAATAATTCCCGTAATTCATAACGCACATTCAGTTCATTAATGAACAGAACGTTGAAGTGAGTGACACAACGAAGCTTAATAGTAATTTTTTAGCTAAGTACATAAAAAAACCATAGCATAACACTATGGCTTTTATTCATAAAAGCAGTTTTTTTATTTGTTTGTCCATACATTATCTCCTGTATCGGCGTCCATAAAAATTCCGTTGCTTAATTCTATGCGGTTTATTTTTTTACGCCCATTGATTGTTACGTTCGTTTGTTTTTGATCTGCCTTCCAAACTTCTGCAGTTTGATGCAATGTATCTGTTGTGCCATCAGCATAATTAACAACCACATCAAAAGGTATTGCAAAACCGCCAATATTTTTTATGCTGATAACACTCCCTCTGTTGTTTGATGTTACATTTTGCACAGCAATATCAATGTAATTGTTGGAGAAATACCAGTTACTCCAAAACCAATTCAGGTCTCTGCCGGAAGCATTGGAAAACGAGTTGAAAAAATCCCAGGGAATAGGATGTTTACCATGCCAGCGATTCATGTATTCGTGCAAACTTTTTTTAAAGAGATCATCGCCAAGCATATCTTTTAAAGCAATATAGCATAGCGAAGGTTTACCATATTCGTTACTGCCTAATGCAATGCCCGTTAAATTAGTAGCAGGTGTAATAATGGGTAACGATGCATCTGCAGAAGGATCTTTTGCCCAGCCTTGTACGCGAAAAGTTTTATAAAATTCATCGGCAGCTTCCTTGCCCATTTCATGGATATTGAAAAAATATTCAAACGTTGTAGCCCAGCCTTCATCCATAAAACCATAGCGGGTTTCATTAGTGCCCATGTAAAAAGGGAAATACGTATGTGCAATTTCATGCTCTGCCACAAATTTTGAAAAAGTTGTATCGCTGTAGCTTTCATCGTTTGCCATCATGGGATACTCCATACCTGCATAACCCTGGAATACGGTTGTTTTTTCATAAGGATAAGGTACGCCGGGCAAATGAAAAGAAAGCCAGCTTAATGATTTACGTCCAAACGAAACCATGTAATGAAAATCTTTCGCAGTATCATTATAGGCAGCCTGCACACTTGCCCTTCGCTGTGTGCTGCTGTCAACAACAATACTGGATGCATCCCAAACAAAATGATCACTTAAACCAAGCGCCACATCAGGTACATAATCGGCTTTCCATTTCCATGTATTTAATCCATTTGCTGTTGTAACATTTTTTGACTCCAGCTCCTGCAAATTTGCCACATGCAGAATTGAATCTGTTTTCATCGATGCATTTAAACGTTGCACGTAAGTTGGCTGCAACACTTCCTCTGCATTAAGCAAAGTTCCGGTGGCCCAAACGATATAATTTTTTGGAACGGTAACGCTAAAAGTGTAATCATTAAAATCACTGTAAAATTCCTGCGAGCCTGTGAAAGTAAATTTGTCCCAACCATTGTAATCATCATAGACAGCAACACGTGGATAAAAATATGCAACGAAAAAAGTAGTGGAATCAATCATTCCTTCACGTCCACTTTGCAACGACATATCATAATGCCATTTAAAAGTTAATTGAACAGAATCTTTTTGTAACAAAGGTTTATCCAGCTTTAGTGTTTGCCAGGTAGAATGATATGTGGGTTCTTCCCAATTATATGTTGCACCATTTACAGTAACCTCATCAATATGCACACCGGAAGTAAGATAATCATCACTTGCATCCCCTTGTCTTGCTGCACCTGGTTTATGGCCATTCATAAATAGTTTTATCACAAGGCTCTTCAGCGTATCAGGACTATTATTAATGTATGTTATTTCTTCTTCTCCTGTAATTGCTCTTACAGGCGGTTTTGCAGTAATATGAATATTATAACGACCAAAGTTCTGCCAGTAATTCTTACCTGGTTTTCCATCAGGTGATCGTGTTCCTTTTATAAATGCCTCCGTTACATCGCGAGGCATATAAAGTGTTTGTGCAGTTGTATCCTTTATAAAAAAAGCAAGTAAAATAAATACTAATAAATATCTGGTCATAAATTTTTTCTTTTGTTACAAATGTAATACGCCTGGCGTCAACAGTTTTTTTACAAATTGACAGAAGTGATAATTTTTATTTTATCGGCTTAAGAATCTTTACTCATCGTTTGTTGTGTCACTCACTTATACGTTCTGAACTTTATTGATCTTTTTTAATGCATAACTTGTTAACATCACTAAAGCAATCCTGCATTCATCTTATTGTAATTTTGTTCTATTCAAAAAAAAAGATTGAAGTACTTATCAAGCGAGTTAATCGAGTCTTTAAGAGATGTTACAGGTTTTAGTGAAGCATCTTTTATTGCGGTACATGAATCCGGCGAGCAGGTGACATCCATAAGATATAATCCTGTAAAAGGTGCTGATATGGATGCTTTACAAGATGTTGTTCCATGGTGTTCTTATGGAAGATATTTATCCAAACGTCCTTCTTTTACACTTGATCCTTTGTTCCATGCAGGCGTATATTATGTGCAGGAAGCAAGCAGTATGTTCTTATGGGAAGCATTAAAGCAAACGATAGAAAATAAAAGCGGATTGCATATTCTTGATCTTTGTGCGGCACCCGGTGGCAAAAGCACCTTACTAGCATCGTATTTTACAAAAGGACTTATTGTATCAAATGAAGTAATAAAATCGAGAGCTTCGGTGTTGGTTGAAAACATTACCAAATGGGGAAGTGATAATGTTGTTGTTACAAACAATGATGCTAAAGATTTTGAAAAGCTTCCCGGTTTTTTTGATGTGATGATCATTGATGCGCCTTGCAGTGGAAGCGGCTTATTTAGAAAAGATACAGAAGCGATAGAAGAATGGAGCATGGAAAATGTTTTGTTATGCAGTTTGCGTCAAAAAAGAATTTTAAGTAATGCTTATAAAACATTAAAGCAGGACGGTATTTTAATTTACTCAACCTGTTCCTATTCAGCAGAAGAAGATGAAGAAATTATGGATTGGTTGACAGATGAGTTTAACGTTGAGAATATTCAACTCCAAATTCAAAAAGAATGGAATATTGTTGAAACTTCTTCACAAAAGCATCATGCATCCGGTTATCGTTTTTATCCCGATAAATTAAGAGGGGAAGGTTTTTTTATTGCAGTATTTAAAAAGAAAGATGGCGATATTTTCAGCAATAAAAGATCTTCCATCCCAACTGCTTCAAAAAATAAAACCGCTGTTGCTAAAGAATGGATATCATCAACAAATGAATTGACTTTTATCAAACAAAAAGAAACGTTCATTGCTTTGCCGGAAATATTTTTGAATGATGTAGCGTTATTGCAAAAACATTTATACTTAAAAAAAGCAGGCGTTGCTGCAGGTTCGTTAAAAGGAAAAGATTTTGTTCCTGAACATGCACTTGCTTTAAGTGTTATAGCAAATAAGAATTTGAAAAAAATAGAACTCAATAAAGAACAGGCACTTCAATATTTACGCAAAAAAGATGTGAATATTGAAAGCGATGCAAAAGGATGGCTGCTTGCTTCTTATGAAGGACACAATTTAGGCTGGATGAAAGTTTTACACAACCGGATTAATAACTATTATCCAACAGAATGGAGAATTTTAAAAGACTAATTTTACCGCGTTTAAAATATATTAAGCTGATGAAGAAATTTTTTTGCACCTTATTTTTAGCTGTTGCTTTATTGTGTACACAACAATTGAATGCACAACAATCTTACACTTCGCACAAAATAAAAGCAGGAGAAAGTTTATCGGGACTTGCTAAAAAATATCATACCACTGTTGGTGATATTATGCGCCTGAACAAGATGAACCAGCAAAGCCAGTTGAAAATCGGGGAAACAATCAAAATTCCAACAACACAACAAGCAACGGCAACAACACCAAAAACGAACAATACTGCTAAAACACAGCAAGCCGCAACTTCAAAACCTTCTGTAACGGCAAAAGCAAATTCGAAAGCTGTTACCCATGTAGTTAAACAAGGAGAAACTTTATATCAAATAAGCAAACAATACGATGTAACTGTCCTCAGCATTATGAATCTAAATGATCTTGCAACTGCAGATCTTAAAGCAGGGCAAGTGCTTATTATAAAGGAAACTTTGCCTGTTGATCCAACTTCTAATGAAGCCGTTAAAGAAGAGAATGAATTAAGAGTAAAAAAAGCAACACAAGTTACCGCTTCATCTGACCAACCTTCAAGCACATCAACAAAAAAACAAGATGCAGTTATAACAAATACAACTGCTCCAACTGTAACAAACAACAAAGACACTTATCCCACCGTTTCAGGAACATCCTCCCAGCAAAGTGTTCCTTCCAATATTTCTTCAACCGGGTATTTTACTCAACAGTTTGGTGTTGATGTAGAAGGCCGAGATATTGAAACAAAAACAGGATCTTCTATGATATTTAAAACAGCAAGTGGGTGGACAGATAAAAAATATTATATATTGATGGATGATGTACCTCCCGGTTCTATTGTAAAGATTAGTTCGGACAATAATAAAGTTGTTTATGCGAAAGTTTTATGGAGCCTTGGCAAGATGAAAGAGAACGATGGCTTAAGTTTCCGTATCAGTAATGCAGCCGCTGCAGCACTTGATATTAGCGATCCAAAATTCAATCTAACTGTTACTTATTATGAATAGCTTTATGAAAATTATTGCACTGTTTGCTTCTTTATTTGTTTCAATTTTTGTTTTCGCACAAAAAAACATTTCTCCTTCCGAAGCAGAAAAACTTTTACAGGATACAACTATACAATTGCTTGATGTTAGAACACCCGGAGAATTTCAATCGGGTTATATTCCACATGCTTTACATGCCGATTGGCTGGATAAACAGGAATTCAAAAGAAGAACAGAATCACTTGATAAAAATAAGCCACTGCTTGTCTATTGTGCATCTGGTGGGAGAAGCAGCCAGGCTGCAAAATGGTTTGAGGAAAATGGTTTTAAAAATGTTTATAACCTGGATGGTGGTATCACTGCATGGAAGCAGGAAAACCGGGCTATAAAGGATGCAGCTAATGTTGAACAGATGGATATGAAAACATATCAATCCCTTATTGCGGATGCAAAAAGTGAAATGGTGTTAGTTGACTTTGGTGCAGAATGGTGCCCACCATGCAGAAAAATGGAACCTGTTTTACAGCAACTTCAAAAAGATATACCTAATGAATTTACGCTGATAAAAATTGATGGCGGTGTAAATACAAGTCTAATGAAGCAAGTAAATGCGCAAAATCTTCCTTCATTTATTCTCTATAAAAATGGAAAAGAAGTTTGGCGCAAAGAAGGTGTGGTTGCACAGGATGAATTGAAAGAACAATTATCAAAATAATTTTATCAGCTTTAAAAAATAAAAAGTGCAGCAATAAATACGCTGCACTTTTTTGATAATAGGAATATATAATCGAGGTTAGAAACTATTTTTCCTTCACTGTTCCGATTCCAAAAGTTAATCCCACATTCACGCCGACATTACCATTGTGTGAAGCCTCTCCTGGATTGTTTTTATATACATCCGTTAAGCCCTGGTAATAACTTACATCTGTATTCAGCCAGGTATTTCTAGCGAGCCTGAAGTTGATTCCTGCAGAACCCTGCAAACCAAAATCAAAACTTTTCAAATCGTCTTTAATATCTGTTTTAACGGTGGCATTATTTGCTTCATAAACTGATTTTCCACTAAGCAAAAAACCGAAAGTTGGACCTACACTTATTTTTGGACGTACCGGATTACCAAAATCGTTAAAAAAGTAAATAACTTTTAAAGGCACACGCAGATAATCTGTGTTGATGGTATGCTGTGT
>JAEZRL010000009.1 GCA_023440945.1 Bacteroidota bacterium | reverse complement strand
ATGTACTACTATAACCATGAGCGACCTCACCAGGCACTTAATGGAAAGAAACCGGTTGAAATGTTACAAACAGACGAACAGAGAACAAAAGACGAGTAAAGACAAAGCTTTATCCACAAAAAATTTTTGAAGAAGCCAACGGCGGTACATCGAAGAAAATTTTTTAGTGGATAAAATATTCAAAGAACAAAAGCTGAAAAGCGTCCTCGAATTACTAAACCTATACAGCACTCTTGCACGCTTTGTTCGCTATTCAAAAACGGATCAGAATATTTAGCAACATTTTATCAGTCATGCAGCTTTTTGTGCAATTTGCCGTACAAATAACTCACTCCAATTCGCTTATCTTCGCTCCAAAAAATACGCTGTTGTGAAAGGAAAGTATATTGCCTTAATCATTATCCTTATTCTGCTGGCAGATCAGGCTTTGAAATTTTATATCAAAACAAATTACCAGATCGGCGAAGAACATATTATCATCCCTAATTGGTTTCGTTTGCATTTTGTAGAGAACGAAGGCATGGCCTGGGGCTGGAAATTTGGCGGTGAGTTTGGTAAAATAATACTTACATTATTCAGGCTTGTAGCGGTTATTTTTGGAACTTTCTATTTGCGATACATCATTCAGAAAAAGTACCATCCGGGCTTTATTGTTTGCGCTGCCTTAATTTATGCAGGTGCTCTCGGTAATTTGATTGACAGCATGTTTTATGGAATGATCTTCGACAGCTCTTACGATCCCAATGATTACAATACTTATGGTGTTATAGCCAAGGCTTTTACCGGTCATGGTTATGGCAGTTTTCTTCATGGCAGGGTAGTGGATATGCTGTATTTTCCTATCATCACCAATGCGCATTATCCTTCCTGGTTTCCTGTTTGGGGTGGCGAGGATTTTGAGTTTTTCCGTCCTGTATTTAATCTCGCCGATGCGTCTATTTCCATTGGTGTTATTGCTATTCTTATCTGGCAAAAGAAATTCTTTCCAAAAAAAGAAGAACAGCCTCAAACAGTTGTAACTTCTGAAGTAGTTAAAGAAAATATTAATTAGAATTTAGTCATTAAGCCCATAAGCGATTAAAGAAGTTTTCCGATGGCTAATATTGTTAGCATTTTATTGCTAATTTTATTGTCTGAATTATTTCTTCATGAAGGCTATCGTTGATTGTAACAGTTTTTATTGTTCGTGTGAAAGATTGTTTCGTCCTGAATTAGAACACAAACCCGTTGTTGTATTAAGCAATAACGATGGCTGCATTATTTCCCGTACCGATGAAGCAAAGAAACTGGGCATCGCCATGACCGGCCCTTATTTTATGGCCAAGCCTTTGATAGAAAAAAACGGCGTGGCAACTTTTTCCTCCAATTATAATTTATATGGTGACTTAAGCCGGCGTGTGATGGAAACTTTGCGCCTTATGGCGGGAAAAGAAAACGTGGAAGTTTATTCTGTGGATGAAGCTTTTGTGGATATGAGTCATGCACCGGAAAAAGAATTGTACCAGACAGCTTTGAATATGCGGCTTACAATAGAACAATGGACAGGCATTTCTGTTTCTATCGGGGTGGCCCCAACGAAAGTCCTGGCAAAGGTTGCAAATCGGTTATGCAAAAAGAACAAGCAGGAAACAAATGGTGTGATAGTGCTTGATACAAAAGAAAAGATCAACGAGGCTTTATCCAAAACTAAAGTTGAAGATATCTGGGGCGTAGGCAGAAGATCGGCTGAAAAACTGCAACGCTTTGCTATTGATGATGCCTACCAGTTAAGCCAGATGAATGAACAATGGATGAATAAAAACTTTGGCGGTGTGGTTGGCGTACGGCTTTTAAAAGAACTGAAAGGCGAACCTGCACTTGATATGCAGGAAGAACTGGTGCAGAAAAAAATGATTACTTCTACAAGAATGTTTGGCAACCCGGTATCGGATGTAAATGATATAAAAGAAGCTGTTGCGACTTATACTTCAAGAGCTGCAGAAAAATTACGCCGTCAAAAAAGCGCTGCATCAGTTGTGCAGGTATTGGTAGTAGAAAAACAACCTTTTAAAAACAGTGAACATTTTGCGCATGGACCAATGCTTACAAGACATATTATTTTACCTTATGCCACGTCATTAACGCAGGAACTTATAAAACCGGCTTTAAAACTGGCTGAGCAGCTTTTTAGACCGGATAAATTTTATCAGAAAGCAGGCGTTATTTTAAGCGGACTTGTTCCCGACAGCACTATACAAGGCAACCTGTTTGTGCCACCTGCTGTTAATAATCGCCGAATGCTGATGAACACGATAGATAACATCAACTTTAGTATGCGAAATGATATTTTAAAATTTGCTTCTTCGGGATTAAAACGCGACTGGAAGATGCGGCAGGAATTGAGAAGTCCGCGTTACACTACAAGATGGGAAGAATTACGGGAAGTTAACTGAACGAAATTTGGAAACTGTAATTAAGGTTATACCTCTAATAGTTATTAGCCAGAAAATTTTATTGAACTTAATATTTCAATTAGGTAAGCTACAACCTTTCACCGCTTAAATAATTGAAAGTAAATAATGATTAAGTAGGAAGCCTAAAAAGTTATTCCACACTTTGATTCATTCTGCTCCAGATTTAAAATTGCTATTTTTGAATATGGAAAATGTAAGCATTATTGTTATCCTGCTCTTTGTAATAACTTGTTTAGGCGTTCTTAGTAATAAATATAAATTTCCATTTCCTATTATTCTTGTTTTAAGCGGTGTTATAATCAGTTTAATTCCCCGTTTACCTGTTATTACATTAAACCCTGATGTTGTATTTGTTATTTTTCTTCCACCTCTACTTTATTCAGGAGCCTGGAATACAAGCTGGCATGAGTTTAAAGCTGCAATCACCCCTATAAGCCTTGCATCTGTAGGTCTTGTCTTGCTCACTACTGTATTTGTTGCCATTGCTGCCCATTTATTTATTCCCGGCTTAACCTGGCCGTTAAGTTTTCTTCTCGGAGCAATTGTTTCCCCACCTGATGCCATTGCGGCAACCTCTGTAACAAAAGGACTTGGTTTAACACCACGAATACTTACCATACTTGAAGGTGAAAGTCTTGTAAACGATGCAAGCGGATTAATTACTTATAAATATGCGCTTATTGCTGTAACAGCGGGAAATTTTATCTTATGGCAGGCAAGCTTAAATTTTTTATGGCTTGCTGGGGCCGGTATAGCTGTAGGTATAGCAATAGGCTATTGTATTTACATCGTTCATAAAAAATTTATTTGTGATCCATTAATAGTAGTCACTCTTACTTTTATTACTCCCTTTACCTCTTACTTAATTGCCGAACATTTTCATGTTTCCGGTGTGCTTGCTGTTGTTTCAACAGGTTTATATTTATCATTCCGCTCGGATAAAATTTTCAGTAATCAAAGCAGAATAATGGCTTATACGGTGTGGGAGGTTATAACGTTTATTCTTAACAGTCTCGTCTTTATTCTTATTGGCCTGCAATTGCGAACAGTAATGAAAGGGATAAGTGATTACCCTGTTGATATATTAATTTTATATGGGTTGATAATAAGTTTTGTGGTTATTGCAGTTCGTTTTATATGGGCTGTACCGGCAGCTATGTTACCCCATTATTTGCTGAACAAAAGAAAGAGCGATACTCCTCCGCCTGATCCTCGAAATATGATAATATTTGCCTGGTCGGGAATGCGTGGTGTTGTATCAATGGCCGCTGCTTTGGCATTGCCACTCACACTACAAGATGGTTCCGCATTTCCGCAACGCAACCTGATAATTTATCTCTCATTTTGCGTTATTCTTTCTACTTTGGTAGTACTTGGATTAACACTGCCGTGGATCATCCGTAAACTTAAACTAGAACCTTACTCAGTAGTTATGGAAGAGTACGATGTTCGCACAAGAATCGTTACTGCAGCGATCTCTTATATTGAGGAAAGTGCGTCTCTTATTTC
>JAEZRL010000441.1 GCA_023440945.1 Bacteroidota bacterium | reverse complement strand
GTGTACTCATTTAGAACAAAAAGTGTTCGGTATTGATACAGTAGTGTTCAGGGCTAATTTTTTCATTCTTTGGAAAGCAATTAAATATCGGTGGGAACTAATTTTTTCTGCAGCCTCTTTTTATCTGTGTTTATAAAGAAAAAACCTGCAAAAGAACCACTTCTGCAGGTTTTAAAATAGCTGAGAGAACTTTTTTATTTCTTAATGAACTTAAGCGTTTGTGATAATTGTTCTGATTGTAATTGCAACAGGTAAACGCCGGGTTTAAGTTGCGATGCATCAACTTCTACAGGCTGTTTTGCAAAGCTGTTATAATTAGCAGTGCTTATAACAGCGCCATTCATATCTACTATCCTTAAAGTTAATTGTGAAACGGCTGATGGTATTGTTACATAAAATCTGTTATCAACAGGATTAGGATACATGTTCGCATTCAATGTAAGATCGGTTTTAGCTTCCAAAGCATTTAATGCAACAGAATTTTTAACCGTAACTGTAATTTGTTCTTCATCAAATAAAGCCGGCGTACCGTTGTCTGTTACCCTTACTTTAAAAGTGAAATTACCGGTTGTTGCAGGGGTCCATTTAAATACGCCTGAGGTTGCATTAATTGCAGCACCTGAAGGGGCGTTTACCAAAGAGAACTTTAGTGTTTGTCCTGCATCTGCATCAGTCGCTTTTGCGGTAAAAGTGAGCAGTGTATTTTTTGCCACCGTTTTATTACCTATAGCTGCAAGAACCGGCGTATCAGCAACAGGTGTTACCGTAATACTTACAATAGCAGGAGCAGAAGTAATGCAGCCTGAACTTACAGTAAAACTAAACTGATCGGCGCCATTATAATTAGCTGCAGGTGTGTAAGTATGACTGGCAGTAGTGCCTGTACTTACCTTGCCATGTTTTGGTTTTGCTGCAATATTGTATTTCAAAGCAGAGCCGCCTGAACCGGTTAAAGTGATGGTTTTCTTTGAATCTTCCGCAACGGTTATGCTTTGCGCATTTGCAATTAGTTTATTTACCGGTGCTATTATCAAACTACCAAATGGTGCGCCGCCATCTGCAATAAGATCCAAATGACGTAATACCGAAAAATTTCCACCAGGTGTTATTTTGAAAATGGTACCTGCGTTGTTTTTGCCGCCTGCGCTTGTTGTACCATAAAAATTACCGTCTGCCGCCTGTAATAAACTTCCTTTTGGCGAACGGCCATCGATGGCAGGGTTCAATTGTTTTAATACCGTGAGTTTTCCTGCTTTAGTCATTTTAAAAATCGTTCCTGCGCCGTTGGCGCCTCCGTTACCGGTAGTTCCATATAAATTACCGTCCTTTCCTTCAACTAAACTTCCAAGTGGATAATTACCTTCTGAACTCACCACGAAAGTGTGCAATAATGTAAGTTCACCTTTAGGCGTCATTTTAAAAACGTGTGCATTGTTGGCTGTCATACCATAAAAATTATCATCACTTGCCTGTATGAGATCACCCTCTGTACCAGACCCTTCTTTTGTATAATCGAAACCGTATATTGTAGAGAAGGAGCCTGATAATGAAACTTTAAAAATGGTTCCTCCGCTTTTTGGGCCACCACTGTTAGACATGCCCCACAGGAACCCGTCTTTGGCCTGGATAAGTGTTCCCTGTATATTACTCCCATCTCCTGGGGCGATATTATAGATCACAGAAAATTTGCCTGCAGGAGTTATCCTGAAAATGGTTCCGTAACCTTTACTTCCTCCTTCCGGAGTAACACCATAAAAATTGCCGTCTGATGCAAGTACCAAACTTCCTTTCGGTCTTCCGCCATCTGTATTCCTGTTAAAAGAATGCAGAACCGTTGTAGCGCCTCCGCATATTTTGAAAATGGTTCCGTAACCATATTTGCCGCCGGAAAAGGTAGTGCCATAATAGGCGCTGTCTTTACCTTTTACAAGGGATTCATAAGACGCACTTCCTTTTTCTGATCCGTCAAAAGCGGCAAGCACCGTCAGCTCCCCTGCAGTAGTTACTTTAAAAACTGTTCCAGATCCATAGGGGCCATCATCATGTGTCATTCCGTATAAATTCCCGTCTTTACCCTTTACCAGGCTACCGTTAGCAGTACTTCCTTCTGTTGCAGCAACAAATGAATGAATAACGGAAAAGGTACCTGAAGTTGTAAGTTTGAAGATAGTGCCTGCATTATTTGCTCCGCCTGAGCGAGTCATACCATAAAAGGAGCCGTCGCTATTTTGCATCAAATTGCCATAAGGGAAACCCCCATCTTTTGGTGAAGAAAGACTTTTTAAAAGAGTATATTTTCCATCAGTCGTTATTTTAAAAATAGTGCCGTTGTTATTCGCTCCACCGCCATAACACATACCATAAAAATTTCCATCCTTTGCTTGTATAAGATCGCCTTGGGAATAAACACCATCTGCATTATTTAAATGACGCAAAACTTTAAAAGTGTTGCCACCGGATTTCCCGATCTTAAAAATAGTTCCGTAGCCGTACGTTCCACCGTAATAAGTGATGCCATACAAATTACCGTCAGTGCCTTCTGTTAGGCTGCCATAGGAATTACCACCATCCGTTGTTTTGTTCATCGAACGTAAAACGGTGAAGTTTCCTCCCGGGGTCATTTTAAAAATTGTTCCAGTGCCATTTGCGCCGCCGCCATAAGTTATACCATAAAAGTTGCCGTCTTTTCCAAGTACTAAATGACCATAAGGGTTAGCGCCGTCTGTAGAATAACTGAAAGATCTCATAACAGTGTAAGCGCCTGATGGCGTTATTTTAAATATCGTTCCATAGTTATTAACACCATCATTTCTTGTCATGCCGTAAAAATTTCCATCCGGACCTTTTATTAATTCACCATGAGGATAGGAACCCTCTGAATCTCCGTTTAGCTGTTTTAAAATTGTCATTTCCCCTTTAGGTGTCATTTTAAAAATGGTTCCCGGAAAACCGTAAGTGCCGCCGGTGCTGGTCATGCCATAAAAATTTCCATCATCATCTAACAGCAAATCTCCATTAGGGTTTTTCCCCCAGTCTGCAAAACCTTGAATAACAGAAAAATTAGAGCCATTAGTTTTGAGAGAAAAAGCTGTTCCTTTTCCTTCCGGTCCGCCATTGGAGGTTAATCCGACCAATACATCCTGCGCTTTAAGCAGAGATGAAATCATTAACGCAGCCATGAAAAGCAGGATGAAAGAAATATTTTTTGTTATAGCCTGTTTATACATCTTTTGAAAAAAAGAGTACGGATAACAAATTGTTTTCGGGTAAGTAGATGTTTTTGCCATAAGTGTTGTGTTTCAGAAAGTAAAATTTGAATTTTTAAGATGCCATTCAAGCGTTTGATGTATGAACTGTTTTAAAAGCATCATGAAATGAAGTATTGCATAGATAGATTCGTAATTGTTACTTTTGAAATGGAATAAGAAATTAAAGATTCAACAGTGCAGGCTGTTCATCTGCACACTCCAAAAGACGGAAGAGGTAAAAGATAGTATGGTTATTGGAGCAAAGAATAAAGGAATGACTTTTTGTAACTCAGCAACACAAACACATGGAAACAGCAATTGCAGCAGAAGGCGGTAAAACGCTCAGTGCAAAACAAGTAAAAGCATTTGGTACAGAAGCGGCAACAGCGCCATTGAACCAATTAAACATCCAAAGAAGAAAACCAACAGCTCATGATGTGGAAATTGAGATATTGTTTTGTGGCGTTTGCCACTCCGATCTCCACACGGCAAGAGATGAATGGCATGGTACGGTGTATCCCTGTGTGCCGGGACACGAAATCGTTGGAAGAATTAGGAGCGTTGGCGATCATGTCACCAAATTTAAAGTTGGCGATTTAGCTGCCGTTGGTTGTATGGTAGATAGCTGTCGTGAATGTGATTATTGCAAAGAAGGGCTCGATCAATATTGCGAGGAAGGCAATACCCTAACCTATAACTCACCTGACAAATATCTTGGTGGCCATACGTATGGCGGTTACTCTGAACGCATTGTGGTAAATGAAAATTATGTTTTAAAAGTACCTGAAAACCTTGATCTGGCTGCAACTGCACCACTTTTGTGTGCAGGTATTACAACCTATTCACCATTAAAGCATTGGAACATTGGCCCTGGTAAAAAAGTAGGCATAGTTGGTATTGGCGGTTTGGGGCACATGGGCGTGAAACTCGCCAAAGCAATGGGTGCGGAAGTAATCGTTTATACCACCTCCCCTTCGAAAGTTGAAGACGCCAGGCGTCTGGGCGCAGATGATGTAGTGCTTTCAAAAGATGCGGACCAAATGCAACGCTATGCAGGCAAGCTTCATTTTGTATTGGATTGCGTTTCAGCAAGTCATGATGTCAATGACTATTTAGCCCAGCTTAGAGTAGATGGTACGCTGGCGTTGGTAGGAGCACCAGAGCATCCACTTCCTATAGCTGCATTTAGCCTTATTCCTTTCCGCAGAAGCTTTGCCGGATCTACCATTGGCAGCATTGGTGAAACACAGGAGATGCTTGACTTCTGTGGTAAGCATAACATTGTGGCAGACGTTGAGATGATCAATATTCAGCAGATCAACGAAGCGTACGAACGTTTGCTGAAAGGCGATGTAAAGTATCGTTTTGTAATTGACATGGCATCATTGAAAAATACAGGCCAATAATAATGAAATGAATTTTATTTAAAAAGGGATAGCAATCAAACTATCCCTTTGATATATCAAACACCTATAATTCCAAATTCCTGATTTTTCCTATTTATTCTTTTTCTATTGCAAGTGTGAGCACAAAAAAAGTTTCTTTAACAGCAAAAACACTATGCGGAATATTTTTCTGTAATGTTATCATTTGTCCCTTTCCTAATTGAACGGTTTGTTCTCCAGCTGTAAATTTCATCAATCCATCAAGCACCTGCACACTAATAATTCCATTTGCTGTGTGGGTTTTTAAAAGCGCATTTTCATGCAAACCGATCAGCACAATACGCATGGTGCCTGATTTAAAAACAGTGATGGAGTTACGATCACTTTCTTTCCAGGTCGGTTCTTCTATTAGTTGAGTTAAAAACTTATTCAAATCTATTTCCAACAGCGGTGCATTGAGCATCCTGTTTCCTTCAGGACGTTGTGGTGTTGCTTCATTTGATCTTGTATTTATTGCTCCTGATTTCTTTGAATCAGAGAATGATGTTGCAGAGCCGCGGCCAAGTTTTTCAACAAGTGCAGATGAAAAATCGTCCGCATAAATACCATAACCATTTACGAGAACACCTTTGATATTAAATTTAGGAGATGAGATAGCATATACAACAGCTTCATCATCAGGATTAGATTCTCCTTCAAAACGATAAACAGCGTCTATGTCAAAATCATCAGGCGATAAACTGGTATTGTTTTGATGACAAACAAGACATTCTTCCTGTAAATTCAGGTCCATTGTATAACCATCTTTTTTTAACCCATTCACAGTTTCTGCTAAAGTGCCATAGCTTGTTTTCATACGTAATGGTTTAAGATGCTAAGTTAAGGCAAGTATTTTTGTAATACTTCTCGTTCATCTGTATTGTATCTTTAATATTTGAAATGTTATCACCGTTTGAGATCATATTAAGATTGATAATTGCCACAACGCTTGGAAGTGTTGTGGGTTTAGAAAGAGAACGTAAGGAAGGTGCTGCAGGATTGAGAACACATATGCTTGTTTGTCTTGGTTCTGCATTAATGATGATTGTTTCTGCGTTTGGCTTTAGTGATGTTGTAGATAAACCGGGAATAGTGCTTGATCCTTCACGTATTGCTGCACAAGTTGTAAGTGGCATAGGTTTTTTAGGTGCAGGAACAATTTTGTTTTTGCGTCCACAAATAGTGCGTGGCTTAACAACAGCAGCGGGGTTATGGGGCGTTGCCGGCGTGGGACTTGCGGTTGGAGGTGGATTATATTTAGCTGCATCAACAGCAACCTTAATTATCGTGATAGTGTTGGCACTCATAAAGCCATTGGAAGATCGTTTTATTGGCGTTCAAAAAAGAAACCAGGTTGTATTAACTGTAAACAAAGAACAAAGATCTTTAAGTCAAATAGAAAATACCATAAACTTGTTTGAACTTGTACTAAAGGAAATAAGAATTACGTCCTTTGAGAGCGCTGAAAAAGAACAAATAACACTAATTTTTCAGCGAAAGCTTAATACAAAAAAAATATTACTACTGATCGAAAAATTAAAATCACTTCCTTATGTAGAAAGTGTTTCTTCTCTGGTGAAATAATACAACTTCTTAATAAGGAATCTCAAGACAAGCAATTTCTGCTTTTATCTTTTGAACCTCTTCAATCTTACACTTATTCCTGCATCTTTGCTTGCGCTACTTAATAGGTCATTATAATGTTGATGTAATTCTTCATCAGCCATCATTGCTGTATGATCACAAAAACCATCAAGCGTCATATTGATTGCTGCAATTAGCTTTGCCATTTTATTTTATCTGAATTAAATGTTCATTTTTATATCCATTCAGCTGTCGATATAGTTGCAATATTTTGTTCGTTGTTATTTTGTCACTGCAAAAGCGTGCAGCAAAAGTAATTATCAAACAAATTTTCGATGGGTGTTGTTTGCGGCATTGTTAAGTGTTGTTTGCGTCACTTTCTGAATGTTGGTTGCTGATACTGCCGGCGGTGGTATAAATTTCATGTCTCGCTTTGCGATTGCTCTTATTTTACAATATAATTCTTCTAAAAGATGACGGATAAGATTTTATTACTCAAGAGACAAAAAAGTAAATAACAAGATCATCTTGAATAAGCATTTATGTATGTGTAAAAAGCTATTTACTTATACTCTCCAAAAACTTTTCTTAATGCATCTGCTATTTCACCAAGCGTGCAATAATTTTCTACAGCATCAATTACAAAAGGCATAAGATTGGCTTCATTTTTTGCAGTTTCTTCAATTGCATGTAAACAAGTTTTTACTTTCTCCGCATCCCTCCTCTCTTTCAACTTATGCAATTTTTCAACCTGTAATTTGCGAATGTTATCATCAACCCTAAAAACAGGAATAGTTGTATTCTCTTCGGTTATGAATTTATTCACGCCAACAATTATCTTTTTATTTTCTTCAATCTGCTTCTGATAATTATAAGCGCTATTAGCTATTTCATTCTGCATAAAGCCTTGTTCAATAGCGGCTACACTTCCACCCATTGAATCAATTTTCTCCATCAACTCCAACGCTTTTTGCTCGACCTCATTCGTAAGATTTTCAACAAAATAACTTCCCGCCAAAGGATCAACTGTATCTGCAACACCACTTTCAAACGCAACTATCTGTTGTGTTCTTAAAGCAATTCTTGCCGCATCTTCTGTTGGCAAACTCAACGCTTCATCATAACCATTTGTATGCAAGCTCTGTGTTCCACCTAACACCGCAGCTAAGGTTTGAATGGTTACACGGCTGATATTATTCAAAGGTTGTTGTGCTGTTAATGTGCTTCCACCTGTTTGAGAATGAAAGCGTAACATCATTGCTTTTGCATCTGTTGCACCTGCCTGCTTCATGATGTTTGCCCACATTCTTCTTGCTGCTCTAAACTTTGCCACTTCTTCAAACAAATTATTATGTGCATTGAAAAAGAATGAAAGCCGTTTGCCAAACACATCGATATTCAAACCCTTCTTCAATGCAGCTTGTACATAAGCTTTTCCATTACTTAAAGTAAAAGCAATTTCCTGCACAGCGGTACTTCCTGCTTCACGAATATGGTAACCTGAAATAGAGATGGTATTCCATTTTGGTAAATCTTTACTACACCATTCAAAAATGTCTGTAATAATGCGCATTGAAGGTTTTGGCGGATAGATATATGTTCCTCGTGCTGCATATTCTTTCAATATATCATTTTGAACAGTACCGGAAATTTTCTGAAGATCAGCACCTTGTTTTTTTGCGAGTGCAACATAAAAAGCAAGGAGGATAAAAGCAGTCGCATTAATGGTCATAGAAGTTGAAATATCTTCTAACCGAATACCTTTAAACAATTGCTCCATATCATCCAGGCTATCAATTGCAACACCTACTTTACCCACTTCACCTTCTGATAAAACATGATCGCTATCGTAACCAATTTGTGTGGGAAGATCAAAAGCAACACTCAATCCATTTACACCTTGTGACAATAAATAATGGTAACGGCGATTACTTTCTTCGGCCGTGGAGAAGCCCGCATATTGACGCATCGTCCATAATTTACCGCGATACATATCGGGCTGAATACCTCTTGTATAAGGAAATTTTCCCGGAGACTCATTCATTTGCACAGGAACATCTTCAGGCTTATAAACTTCTTTTATTTCTATCCCGGAGTCGGTAAATTTTTTATCCGCCATGATCTTTTATTGAATGAATAAAAAATGTGACAAGTGAGACGTGAGAGGTGAAAAAGTCTCACGTCTGTCGTTTCACTTTTCACTAACATCACACCAGTAATTTCTTTGCTTCATAACTTAACACTTCACTTACCACTTCATGTAACGATCCTTTTTTGTCATTCATTAAATATTCAAGTAAAAGCTTATTCAGATCCATTCCTGTTGCATGAGGAGGCAAAGCATTTGCAATTTGATTGATCTCTAACTGGTTTTGCTCTTTCAGATTCTTAACTGCATTCCACGAGTCAGCGCTTACATAAATTTGCTGCGTGATGTTATAATCAAATTCCTGTTTTAAATTTTGTGTAAGTATCAGTTGCATTTCTTTTGCACTTGCACCGGGCTGATTGAGCCGGCTGATAAGATTTGGCAGTGCAATACGATCAACCAATAATATCAATCTTTCGTAAGCGGCCAACTGCATTTGTCTTGTAGAATTATTATTGCTATTGCTTTCCACAGGAGAAGATGTTTTTGATTTTCCGTTAAAACTGATATAAAAAATGGAAGCTGCGATTAACAATACAATGGCTCCAATAAGGATAGTTACAGTAAGATCCATGCATGAGGTTTTTACAAAAATAACATAAACGGTATCATGGCTGCTGCCATCTTTTCCTAAAACCGAAAATGCATAGTTTTTGTGTTATTGAAAGCACCTATAAATTTGTAAAAAATAGAAAGGAAAATGGAAACAATGACTGTAACACCGGTAACTTTTACAAAAAGTGCTGTTGAAGAAATAAAACGTTTGATGAATGAGCCAGACTTTGATACTGAACAGAAATTGCGTGTAGGCGTTAAAGGTGGCGGCTGCAGTGGATTGAGTTATGTTTTGGGTTTTGATAAACAGTTACCCGAAGACCAGTCTTTTGAAATAGAAGGAATTCCTTGTATCATGAATAAAAGTCATGAAATGTATTTATATGGCATGAAGATAGACTGGCAGGGTGGCCTTAACAGCAGGGGTTTTACTTTTAACAATCCAAATGCTGCTGATACTTGTGGCTGCGGAAGTTCTTTTACGGCAAAGTAATCCTTCTTCCCCGATTTAAAATTTCCATCTTCGAAATTTTAGTTTTTTTACCTTTTTAATTTTTGCCTCTGAGCAACTTAGTATCGTCGTGTCAGTGCGGTTCAAAGTTTCATGAGTATTAAGACGTAAGATTTACATTTGATCTTATCTTCCGTTTTAACTTTTATTTTTTTTGTACTTTCATTCTCACTTAACGTCCGCCAGCCTTTATAACTCTTCTGTTTATGAAATACTTTCTGCTTGCCATCGCTCTTTGTTATTCATCAGTTTATATCAATGCACAAGTAACAGGTTGTCCTGATCCTGCTGCTAATAATTACAACAGTGCTGCCACTATAAATGATGGCTCCTGCACTTATAATAACATAACGCTAAAACCTAAAAGTTTATACAACTTTAGTTCAACACTTGATGAAACTTCAGGACTTGCCTGGTGGAAGAAACTAGTTTTTACATTTAACGATAGTGGTGGCGAAGCTGCCTTGTATGTGGTTAATACTTCAACCAATACTATTCAGCGAAAGATCGTTATCTCGAATGCAAAAAATGTGGATTGGGAAGATATTACGCAGGATTCAAAATACTTTTATATCGGTGATATGGGCAACAATGCGCATGGCAACCGGAAAGACCTTAAAATATACCGTGTTTCTAAATCTGCTATCAACCTGAAAGACACAATAACCGCTTCTGTAATTAATTTCTCTTATGAAGATCAAACGGATTTTACGCCTCAACCAAACAATAACACAGACTTTGATTGCGAAGCATTGATCGCTTATAAAGACAGTCTTTTTCTTTTCAGCAAAAACTGGATAACCAATAAAACAAGATTATATAAACTACCTAAAAAGCCAGGTACCTATACTGCCATTAAAATAGGCGAATTAGATGTGCAGGGTTTAATAACAGGCGCCGAAATTGTTGCCGCAAAAAGAACGATCGTGTTAACGGGTTATACTTCTCTTCTTCAGCCTTTTATTTATTTGTTATACGATTTTTCAGGCAATAATTTCTTCGATGCCAACAAACGTAAGATAATATTGAGCGAATCTTTCACCCAAACGGAAGGCATCTGCGCCAAATCATCCACTACTTTTTTGATCAGCAATGAACACTTTTCACGTTTTGGTATAAATACACCTGCAAAGCTCGAGCAGTTGAGCCTTGGCACTTATCTCAACCCCTATTATCACACGTTAAGCACAACAAAAACAAGTAATGCCGTCATTACAACAATAAATGAAAACATTACATCATTCGCAACAGTTACAGCCATGCCCGATAAGCTAAACATTAAAAGAAATCTTTTTTCCGCCAATAAAATGATTGTGCAAATATTCGATGTTAATGGCCGTGTAAAATACAGCAACGTAATGCATTCTTCCATGCTGAATGTTGACATCTCGCAACTTCCCCCAGGCATTTACTTTACAAAAGTTTTCATGAAAAACAACAGGCTGGAGAAAAAGTTTGTTGTTCAGTAATTATAATAGTGGAACATTGTCCCTATTTTTCCTGTCTTTTCAAACGGCTGTGTTGCCGCTAACGTTCAAGGCTTAGCGAAGTAGGGGTAATACCGTCCCTTCTCCCAATAACCGCAGCTCGATTTATAAA
>JAEZRL010000427.1 GCA_023440945.1 Bacteroidota bacterium | reverse complement strand
CAGTTTGCAATGTTTGGTGAAAAAGTTGCCAGCGGTGTAAAACATGCCGATAATATTTCGCCTTGCATTTATGGCGGCGTAACATTGATACGTTCTATTTTTCCTTTGGATGTTATTCCGCTTTCTGCGCCAAAATTATTTGCAACGATCGTTCATCCGCAGATAGAAGTTCGCACTGCTGATTCAAGAGCGATCTTAAAACAACGTGTGTTGTTGAAAGATGCAATTAAACAATGGGGCAATATTGCAGGACTTGTTGCGGGACTTATCCGCGAAGATTATGATCTTATTAGTCGTTCGCTTGAAGATTATATCATCGAACCGGTGCGCAGCATTCTTATCCCGGGGTTTAACGAAGTAAAAAAAGACAGTATAGAAGCGGGCGCTTTGGGTGGTGGCATTTCCGGCTCAGGTCCTTCTATTTTTATGTTGAGTAAAGATGCCGCAACAGCAAAAGCAGTGGAAGATGTAATGAAAACGGTGTTCATTAAAATAGGAATAGATTTTCATACGCATGTAACAACGATAAATGCAGAAGGTGTGAAAGTTCTCTGAATAAGATTTATCGGATTAAAAGTTGAAGATGTTTTTTATGAAGTCAGCATACAATCTTTACTCATCGCCCCTTGCGTCGCACACTTGTACTTAACCAAATAATTGAAAAGGGAATTAACTTAAGGCTTTGGCGTAGTACTAACAACTGATTCGAATTATATAAAAACGGCGATCTACAAACAAGCTATCTAAAAAATGAAACTATATTATCAAAACAAATTTCAATACTCTCCTTTCGGGGATGGCGGTACTTATTATAGCCTCAACAAACAATCTCCAAACGTAACTTTTGCAGAAGCTGCGGTAAAAGGACAAGCCCCGGATAAAGGCTTATATTTTCCTGAACGCATACCAACATTATCAAAAGATTTTATTGATAATATTCCCTCTTATACAGAAGAAGAAGTTGGTTTCGTAGTAATGAAACCTTATATAGGTGAAAGTATTCCGGATAATATATTGCAGCAAATTGTGAATGAAACGATCAGTTTCGATTTTCCCCTGGTGAAGATCAATGAGAAAATCTCATCGCTTGAATTATTTCATGGACCAACCCTGGCATTTAAAGATGTTGGTGCTCGTTTTATGAGTCGTTGTCTGGGTTATTTTAATCGCAATAACAACAAGCATACAACGGTTTTGGTTGCAACTTCAGGGGATACCGGCGGTGCTGTTGCAAATGGTTTTTTAGGTGTAGAAGGTGTTGATGTTGTTATTTTATATCCTTCAGGGAAAGTAAGCCCGATACAGGAACTGCAATTAACAACACTGGGACAAAATATTACAGCACTCGAAATAAACGGAACATTTGATGATTGCCAGTCAATGGTTAAACAAGCTTTTGCAGATGCTGATCTTAACAACAAACTATCATTAACTTCTGCCAACTCTATTAATGTTGCAAGATGGTTGCCACAACAATTGTATTATTTCTTTGCTTATCAGCAATGGCAAAATGAAGAACCGCCTGTAATTTGTGTGCCAAGCGGCAACTTCGGAAATATTTGCGCCGGCATTTTAGCACATGTTTCGGGCTTACCTGTAAAACATTTTATCGCAGCCTGCAATGCAAATGATGTTGTTACAAATTATATTGAAACCGGTGAATACAAAACCAAACCTTCTGTTGCAACTATCTCGAATGCAATGGATGTAGGTAACCCAAGTAATTTCATCCGCATACTTGAAATATTTCATCATCAGTATAAAGATCTGAAACAAGTTTTAAGCAGTTATAGTGTAAGTGACGAAGAAACAAGGCAAACCATTGATGCAATTTATCATCAATATAATTACACTTTAGATCCGCACGGAGCGGTAGCTTATTATGCTTTGGAAAAATATTTTGAGGATAAGAATAATGGCTCCTCTTCCGGTTCGAAGGGTTTTATACTTGAAACAGCACATCCTGTAAAATTTCCGGATGTTGTTGAACAAATAACAGGAGAAAAAATTGCAGTGCCTGAAAATGCAAAACATTTATTCGCACTGCAAAAACAAAGTATCGAAATGAATCCTTCTTTCAACGATTTTAAAGAGTGGCTGATGAACAAGTAACGTGCATTTCGATAAAAAATATCAAATGTACGGCGTTAAGATTACAGTTTTGGTTTGCATTCTGTTATAGGGTCTACCTTCCCGAACGTATGTTTATTTATTAATTCAGAAAATAAGTGGCCGATTACTTATGTATCTCACTCGTAAAGTGAAACTCTATATCAGGATTATTCTGTATCTCGGTATTTAAAAACCATTCGCTTTGTGCTAAATAAACCGGATTGCCATCTTTATCTTCTGCACTGTTTTGTTGTTTGAAACGAAGGAACTCTTCCAGCTTCTTTTCATCTTTGCTCGTTAACCAGCAAGCTTTATAAAAAGGAAGTGTTCTGAATTCACAAGCAGCTCCATATTCGTGCAATAAACGGTATTGAATTACTTCAAACTGCAGTTCACCTACACAACCTATGATCTTTTTATTACCACCAAACTGTGTGAATAATTGTGCAACACCTTCATCCGTCAATTGGCGGATACCTTTTTCAAGTTGCTTTGTTTTCATCGGGTCTTTATTCACCAGCTCTTTAAATATTTCCGGGGAAAAAGAAGGGATGCCTGTGAAATATAAATCTTCTCCTTCGGTAAGTGTGTCACCTATTTTAAAATTACCGGTATCAAACAAACCAACCACATCACCGGGATATGCATCTTCAATAACATCCTTACTTCTCGCCATAAAACTGTACGGATTGCTGAAACGAACATCCTTATCCAGTCGCACATGATGAAAATATTTATTGCGTTCAAACTTTCCGCTGCATACACGTAAAAATGCAATTCTATCCCTGTGTTTTGGATCGAGGTTCGCATGAATCTTAAAAACAAAACCGCTGAATTTATCTTCGTCCACATTCACTTCACGCACATTTGTTTCACGGTCACGAGGTACAGGTGCGATGCGTATGAATGTATCCAGCATTTCCTTCACGCCAAAATTATTTACAGCACTTCCAAAAAATACCGGTGCTACTTTTCCGTTTAAATAATCATCCACATTCAGTTCTCCATAAACACCATCAATCAGTTCAACATCTTCTCTTAAAGTAGCTGCATCGCGTTCACCAATTTTTTTATCGAGAATATCATCATTCAGATCTGTTATTGAGATCGTATCTTCTTCTTCCGCTTTTGTACTTGCAGCAAACAAACGAAGATTTTTATCATGCAAATTATACACGCCTTTAAAATCTTTACCATTGTTTATCGGCCACGTCATCGGATGCAAACTTATCTTCAGTTCTTTTTCTATCTCTTCCAAAAGATCAAAACGGTTCTTGCCATCACGGTCCATTTTATTAATAAAAACGATCACCGGCGTATCCCGCATACGGCAAACTTCCATCAAACGTCTTGTTTGTTCTTCCACACCATTCACACTGTCAACCACCAGTACAACACTATCAACGGCTGTTAAAGTGCGGTAAGTATCTTCAGCAAAATCTTTGTGACCGGGCGTATCGAGCAGGTTTATCAGAAAGCCTTTGTATTCAAACGTCATAACGGAAGTTGCAACAGAAATACCACGCTGTCTTTCAATTTCCATGAAATCGCTTGTTGCATGCTTCTTTATTTTATTGCTTTTAACAGCACCTGCAACCTGTATAGCGCCACCAAATAGAAGCAATTTTTCCGTAAGTGTTGTTTTACCAGCATCGGGGTGACTTATTATCGCAAATGTTTTACGCCTGTTAATTTCCTTTTCGTATTTCATTCTTATTTATCCTGTATAAATTAATACAGCAGTAATTTTTTTAAGCGTGCAAAGTTACGTGTTAGATTTGTATGAAACCAGCTAAAGTAATGCTAATCATCGGCTGTTGTGTCACTCACTTCGGCGTTCCAGGCTAAGGTCGGCAGTCGACGGTCAACAGTCAACCAATGCTTCTGCAGTACAAGAGTGCGACGCAAGTAAAGCTTAATGTATATTCTTCAGCCGGGTTCAAAAAAAATTGTTGCTATAAACTTTAATATCTGTCGCTTAGTTTTCATCTTTCATAAAAATCTTCCTATTAAATTCAATTAATGTAATTTCGGCGCTCATATTTACGCATTTGCCTGCCGTAAAGTTTACAAATGTTTCAGCATGGATGTTTCTTCTAACAATGCACTGCAACAATTCAGGAATCTTGTAGGCATACGTTTTCAGTTGTACAACAGTTTATTTACTTCGCTGCCTTTTCATCGGATTGAAAAAACAGGCGTTTTGTTATCACTGTTCTTAATTCATTGCGAAGAAGGGTATAAAAAGAATCAAAGTCCGGTTGAGATAATTGAGTCTTTTTTAAAGCAGTACACGAATTATCAAAAAGAACAGGAACAACTTGACTTATTGTTTCGGTTCATTCAATACTCAGAACGACAGGTTGTATTGTTTGATGCATTAGAAGATGCTGCTTTTAAACAAGTGCATGATATGAATGGTGCAGGAACGTTAAAACACCTGCAATCGGAAGTAGAGCAATCACAAAAAGAAGAAGCACTTGAGGAGAAGCTGAAAGATTTTTCTGTGCGTCTTGTTTTAACAGCGCATCCTACGCAGTTTTATCCGGGTGAAGTTTTAGGTATTATTCATGATCTTGCCAAAGCGCTTACAGAAGACAACACTGCAATGGTAAACGTGTATTTGCAACAACTCGGCAAAACGCCTTTTCTTAAGAAACAAAAGCCGACACCTTATGATGAAGCGATAAGTTTATTATGGTATCTCGAACATATTTTTTATCCTGCTTCAGGTAAAATTTTATCATCTATAAAAAGTCATGTTCGCGAAGTTTTGAATGATAAAAATCCGGTTATACGCATGGGTTTCTGGCCAGGTGGAGACAGGGATGGAAATCCTTTTGTAAACACAGAGATAACGCTTAAAGTGGCTGAAGCTTTGCGAACAGGAATTATTCGCTGTTATTATCTCGATGTGCGCAGATTAAAGAGAAGACTTACTTTTAAAGGTGTTGAAAATGTGATAGGTGATCTTGAAAAGAAACTGTACAATAACTTGTTTACACCGGAAGTTAAAACACCATTATCCCAACAGGAAATTCTTGAAGCTTTAGAAGGTGTACGAAGAACCATTATTACAGAACACAACGGTCTGTTTGTTCACCTGGTAGAAAATCTTATTAGTAAGGTTGAAATATTTGGTTTGTTCTTCGCATCGCTGGATGTAAGGCAGGACAGTTCCATTCATGATAAAGTGATAGAAGCGATTGTTGAAAAAACAAATGCTTTACCCAAAAATTATGCATCACTTTCTGAAGCGGAAAAAATTGATGCAATACTTGATATAAAAGAAGCGATTGATTCAAACGTTCTGGAGAACGATGTGTATCGTGATACGCTTGAAGTTTTAAAAGCGATTAAACAAATTCAGCAACAAAACGGAGAAGAAGGCTGTAACAGGTATATTATCAGTCATGCTACAAATGCAGTAAGCATGATGGAAGTGTATGGATTTTTCCTGTTAAGCGGATGGAAAAAAGAAGAACTGAATGTTGATATCATTCCATTATTTGAAACAGTTGATGATCTGCAACATGCCGCTTCTGCCATGAAAACATTGTATGAGAATAAAGATTACCGTTCTCAT
>JAEZRL010000395.1 GCA_023440945.1 Bacteroidota bacterium | reverse complement strand
GATAAAATCTTCCAACCATTCTTCACTACAAAACCAACAGGACAGGGAACAGGATTGTGTTTAAGTTTAAGCTATGACATAATAAAAGCGCATGGCGGAGAAATAAAAGTAGAGAGTAAAGAAGGTGAGGGCTCAATGTTCATAATTCAATTGCCTGTTGTCTGAACGTGGATTTTTGGGAGATTTAGAGGATTTGAATGAGAGTGTTCTTGTAATCAGTTTAATCAAAGCATTAAAATACATGAAAGCGTCTTTGATAAATTAATAATATAACTTATCTTAATAGAGTATTAATAATTGCCCAATTATGATTAGCTATGAAAGCAAAAACAATAAAAGGTAAAACTGTTGAGCAAGTAGTTGAAGGCCTCCATCAAAGTATGGCTGATGGTTTCCGCCCAACTCTTGCAGTTGTGTTTTTATCCATCAAGCAGGATCGCCAAACTATTTGTAAGCTGTTAGACCAAAGAGGAATAGCTGTTTTTGGAGTAACAACTGCCGGCGAATTCATAGATGGTGAGATCGGAGAGCAATCGACCATGATTATGTTGCTTGACATTAAGCGGGATTATTTTAAACTACAATTTGAAGAACACGATGCCAATAAAGAGCGAGAGGCTGCACGCAAAATAGCTGATATTGCTTTGCAGACTTTTTCTAACCCTGCATTTATAGTTTGTGGAAGTGGCATAAAAGCTGACGGGGAAATGATTATCCGCGGGATTGAAGATATAGCGGGGAATCAAGTTACTATTTTTGGCGGAATGGCTGCGGACGACTTCTCTATGACAGACACATTTGTTTTTACTAATAACAGGTGCAGCAATAACGGTATTGTGTCCGTCATTCTTAATGAAGACAAAATAAAACTTAAAGGACTTACTTCTATTGGATGGAAGCCGGTAGGCATTGTACGCACCATTACAAAAAGCAATGGATGTTGGGTTCACACAATCGACGATCAGCCGGCGTTAGATATGATTATTAAGTATATGGGTATTACACTGAAAAAAGAAAAGGAAAATGAAGCAACGGAGTTTCTCGTAAATGTAAGTTCAAACTTCCCAATGGCGGTACAACGTGAAAATGGAAGTGTAGTGATGAGAACAGCGATGTTGGGTAACTGGAGTGATAATTCATTTATGTGTGCGGGAAGTGTGCCACAAGGTGCAAATGTGCGGTTTTGTTTGCCGGCGGATTTTGAAGTAATTGATGAAGTGATTGATGAATGCAGGGAAATAAAAGAAAAAGAATCATTTGAAGCAGAAGCGATGCTTATGTTTTCGTGCAAGGCAAGACACACGGCATTTGGCCCTTTGGTAAGCCGGGAGATTGAAGGAATAAAAAATGTCTGGAATGTACCAATGGTAGGCTTCTTTACATATGGTGAATTTGCAAGGGCCACCAAAGGAAATCAGGAATTTCATAATATTAGCTGCTGTTGGGTTGTGATGAGAGAAGCATAGTGCAGTATAAAGACTTTTTTGCATAAATTAAGATTAATCTGATAGAAAGTCGTATTCAGCTCTCATTTTTATATACTCAAAATATTATCCCGGTTACGCTTCTTAAATATTCCAATGAATCTACAACTGCAAACAATTTTAAACCTCATTCAGGAGAATGAAAAATTAAGTGGCGAAGAGAAAAATACTATTGTTCTTGCTTTGAAGGAGGTTGAAAAAGTTCATGCATTTACTGAATTCAAATTGGAGAGAGCTGAAAAAATAAAACGAACTACCGCCATACTATTAGAAGAAACTATTGAGGAGCTTCAGAAAAAATCAGCAGACATTGTACAGGCAAACAAAGATCTTAAGAAAGCATTGGACGAACTAAAATCAACCCAAGCCCAACTAATCCAATCAGAAAAGATGGCTTCTCTTGGAGAGTTGACCGCAGGCATTGCACACGAAATACAAAATCCACTAAACTTCGTTAATAATTTTTCTGAAGTAAATAAAGAATTGATAGAAGAGTTAGAAGGTGAAAGGTCTAAGGCGAATGGTGAAAGGGATGAAGAACAGGAAGCTGAAACATTGAATGATATAAAACAAAACATCGAAAAAATACTTCATCATGGAAAGCGTGCAGATGCCATTGTAAAGGGCATGTTGCAACACTCCAGAAAAAGTGAAGGCAAAAAAGAACCAACAAACATCAATGCCTTGTGTGATGAATATTTAAGATTAAGCTATCATGGCCTAAGAGCAAAAGACAAAAACTTCAATGCAACTATCGAAACAGATTTTGATGAATCGATTGGTAAAATAAATGTTGTACCACAGGATATTGGACGAGTGTTATTGAATCTTTTCAACAATGCATTTTATGCAGTTAATGAAAGGCAAAAGACAGAAGACGAAAGATTTAAAGGAGGTTTCAGTCCAAACAAAAAAGTCAGATAATAAAATTGAAATAAGAGTTTGCGATAATGGCAACGGCATTCCTCAAAAAGTTATAGATAAGATATTCCAGCCATTCTTCACCACCAAGCCAACAGGCCAAGGAACAGGATTGGGATTGAGTTTAAGCTATGACATAGTTAAAGCACATGGAGGTGAAATAAAAGCGGAAAGTAAGGAAGGTGAAGGAAGTGAGTTTATGATTCAACTACCAAAAAACACAATGAAAGAAACATAGCCTTGACCATTGCCCCACGTCTTAGAATTATTATCTTTTTATAGTTTAAGATCAATTTGACCTAACCCATTGCTCATCATTTTAAAAATAGGCTTATGTACAAACGCCATCTCCTAAACAACATTGAAAAAGAATTAAAGATCTGCCGCAGGCTGTACACTAAAATTTCAGAGGATCAGTTGAATTTTCGTCCAAAAGATGGAACAAGAAGCATTTATGAGCTTTTGCAGTATCTAACTATAGTAGGCACAGCTATGCCTATCTTCTGGTTACAAAATGAAAACACAGATTTTGGACGTTTCTTTTCGGGAAAATTAGAAGCATCTAAAGAAGTTGAGCCGAAGGACTTCCTGACAGCTATGGAAGAGCAGATACAAACAGTAAACAAACTTTTTGATGAAATAACCGATGAAGATTTATATCAAAAAACAGTACAATATCCATGGTCTGGCATCACAGTTCCCTTAGGTGAAGGCATAATCGATACAAGTATTAAATGGTTGGCAGCCTACAAATTGCAGTTGTTTAATTTAATAAAGTACTGTTCCGATGTACCATTGGCAACACCAGATGCCTGGACGCTAACAGAACTAGATTGATCAGCTCGAATGAAAACGCAGAGACCTAATAAAAACGAATGCTTATGCTTAATGGACAGGACTTGCCCGCTATGATGTATCATATCGATGAACTTAACGAGCAAGCCTTCGATATACGAGTGAGCGATTCCACAAGGTCATTTGCTATCAGTAAGGAAGCATTGGACCTTTCAGAAAAAATTGGTTATACCCACGGTAAAGCAGAAGCTCTGCGTATGGTCGGCTTTGGGTATATACGTCGGTCTGATAATACTAAAGCACTGTCTTGTTTCGAACAAGCGCTTCAATTGTTTGAGTCGTTGAATGATAGAGGGGGACAAGGATATGTTTATACCGGCTTGGGGATAGTACAACGAAACCTGGGTAATTACAAGGTTTCGCTTGAATCTTTTTTTAAATCTTTGGAACTTATTAGAGGAACAAAATATGCAGAAGTTGAACCGTTGATATATTATCATTTAGGTATTACATATAAATATCTTGGCAACCTTGAGCAGGCATTGGAATACGCTCTCCAATCTCTGTCTAGCGGGAAGCAATTCAACGATTGGATTTCAGAAGGGTACACACTCCATACATTAGGAACTTTATATGACGAGTTAGGCGAGTATCCTAATGCACTTGAGTATTATCATCAGGGGCTAAATATTCGTAAACAACACGGCGACAAATGGGGTGAGGCAGGAAGTCTAAACAATATTGGTAATCTTTATTTAAAGCAAGGCGATTATACACGGTCAAGAGAACATTGCGAACAGAGCTTATCGATTGCTCGAACTGTTGGTGATAAAAAGGGAGAAGCTAATTCACTTTTTCACTTAGCCATTATTGAATCTGCAAAAGGTAATCGGGCTTTTGCTGTTGAAAGAGCAAAAGAAAGCTTGTTAATACGAGAAAAAATAGGCGATAAAAAAGGGCAAATAGAAATATATCTATACATGGCAGATGCGGCAATTCAGGAGCTGCCTGAAAGTGAACAAAAACATCTGCAATTACAACTTCTGAATAAGGCGCTTTCATTAGCCGAGGACATTGGTGCTCAGGATAGTTTATCCAAAATTCACTACAGCTTCTACAAGCTCTTCAAAAAATACGGGGATTATCAAAAAGCGCTATCTCATCTTGAAGAATATAACATGCTTGAGAAAGAAATTCATTCCAAAGCTTTCAACAACAAAATAATAAACCTGGAGATAACTCACAAAGTAGAGCAATCAAAACAGGAAGCAGAAATATATCGTCTACGGAATGTAGAACTCGTTGATCTTTTTGAAGAAAGCAGAAAGCAAAAAGAAGAAATACAGGCAGCGCTTACAGAATTAAGATCGACCCAAGCTCAACTCATTCAGAAAGAAAAAATGGCTTCGCTCGGGGAACTTACCGCAGGCATTGCACATGAGATACAAAACCCATTGAACTTTGTAAATAATTTTTCAGAAGTAAATAAAGAATTGATAGAAGA
>JAEZRL010000383.1 GCA_023440945.1 Bacteroidota bacterium | reverse complement strand
TCACTACCTTCACCACTCAAGAAAAAATGGTAAAGGCCTCAACTTCATCCAAAGAAAATTAGAACAAATCAGCAACAACGAAAGTGATCTTGATCTTAAAATTTGTTTTGCTCTTTTGATCCTTTGTATTGTTTCAATGTTCTTTATATTTTTTCAGATAATCAATCACAATTAGTAACAAAGTTTTTGGCTCATACAATAGGGAAGTTTTAGTGTTTAAGGTTAAGGTCTAATCTAAAATGGGCCTTAACCATTTTTCTGCCTCTTCCAAACTCCACCCTTTACGATTGCGATAATCTTCCAACTGATCTTCCAAAATTCTTCCTATACCAAAATACTGACTTTGCGGGTGACTGAAATACCAGCCGCAAACCGAAGCCGCAGGATACATGGCTAACGATTCAGTTAACTCAATACCTGTATTTTCTGTTACTTTCAAAAGATCGAACAGCTTGTACTTTTCGGTATGATCAGGACATGCAGGGTAACCGGGTGCCGGACGAATGCCCTGATATTTTTCTTTTATCAATTCTTCGTTAGACAAATTTTCATTGTGGATGTAACCCCAATATTCTTTCCGCACTTTTTTATGAAGCAACTCGGTAAATGATTCTGCCAAACGATCAGCGAGAGCCTGCAGCATAATTTTATTATAATCATCATGCTGCTTTTGAAACCTCTCGATATGTGGTTCTATACCTTTTATGGTTACCGCAAAAGCACCAATATAGTCCACAGGCTCGGTGCCTGGTTTTATAAAATCTGCCAGACTTAAATTTGGTTGTGTTGCTGCTTTTTTTACCTGCTGCCTTAAAAATTCTAATCTTGCATTTTTTGTTTCTCCTTGTACAATTACAGAGTCTGATCCTTCTTTAAATGCGGGCCAAAAACCGATAACACCATGCGCCGTTAACCATTTTTCTGCAATGATCTTATCAAGCAAAGCATTAGCGTCATTAAATAATTTTGTTGCTTCTTTTCCTATCACTTCATCCTGCAATAACTGCGGAAATCTTCCACCCATTTCCCATGCAATAAAAAATGGAGCCCAGTCAATATACTCCCTTACTTCATTCAGATTATAATCAACAAAAGCTTTTGTACCAATGAAAGTTGGTGCAGGTGTTTGATAGTTCTCCCAATCAATTTTGACGTGATTGTTTTGCGCTTCTTTATAAGAAATATATTGCTTTGTCGGTTTCTTTTTATTGAAATCTTCTTTCAGTTTGATATATTCTTTATAAGTGTTTTCAACAAAGGCAGACTTTTGTTCTTTGTTGAGTAAAGAGCCTGTAGTAGTTACACTTCTTGATGCATCAAGCACATGCACAACACCTTTGTCATATTCAGGAGCGATTTTTATAGCGGTATGAATTCTTGATGTTGTGGCACCGCCTATTAATAAGGGTTGTTGAAAGTTACGACGTTTCATTTCTCTTGCAACATGTACCATCTCGTCCAGCGACGGTGTTATTAATCCGCTTAAACCAATTACATCCACATTTTCTTTTATTGCCGTATCGAGTATTTTATCAGCCGGAACCATTACACCGAGATCAATCACTTCATAACCATTACAACCCAGAACAACACCGACAATATTCTTACCTATATCATGCACATCGCCTTTAACAGTAGCGAGTAAGATTTTGGCAGCATTTGCATTCTCCTCATTTATTGTTCCGGCCGCGATATGTGCCAGCCTTCGTTCTTCTTTTTCCGCTTCAATATAAGGCGTTAAAATAGCAACGGCTTTCTTCATAACCCTTGCGCTTTTTACCACCTGAGGAAGAAACATTTTTCCTGCACCAAATAAATCACCCACTACATTCATTCCATCCATCAAAGGACCTTCTATCACATCCAGCGGTTTGGGATATTTCAGCCTCGCTTCTTCTGTATCTGTATCAATATAATCTGTGATACCATTTACCAACGAATGCTTCAATCTTTCCTCAACAGAAGCGTTACGCCATGCATCGTCTTTTTTAACTTCTTTATCTTTTGCTTTTACTGTTTCGGCAAAAGTTATCAGCTTTTCTGTGGCCTCATTGTTCTCATTGGTCCTGTTCAATATTACGTCTTCGCAGAGTTCTCTTAATTGCGGTTCTATTTCATCATACACAACTAACTGCCCCGCATTTACAATGCCCATATCCATTCCTGCCCTGATGGCGTGGTATAAAAAAACGCTGTGCATCGCTTCACGCACAACATCATTTCCACGAAATGAAAAAGAAACATTACTAACGCCACCGCTAACTTTCACAAGTGGCATATTTTGTTTGATTATTCTTGTTGCTTCTATAAAATCAACGCCATAGTTATTATGTTCTTCGATACCTGTAGCGATGGCAAAAATGTTCGGGTCGAAGATGATATCCTGTGGTTCATATCTGACTTCATTCGTTAATATCTCATATGCTTTTTCACAGATATCAACCCGCCTTTGCAAGGTATCTGCCTGCCCGTTTTCATCAAAAGCCATTACAACAACTGATGCTCCGTACGACTGGCAAATAAAAGCCTGCTCAATAAATTTCTCTACGCCTTCCTTCATGGAAATAGAGTTAACGATACATTTGCCTTGTACGCATTTTAAGCCTGCTTCTATGATCGAAAACTTCGAAGAATCAATCATGACGGGAATCTTCGCAATATCTGGTTCACTTTGAAGAAGATTTAGAAAAGTGGTCATAGCCTGCACGCCATCGAGCAATGCATCGTCCATGTTTACATCAAGTATCTGCGCACCGTTTTCTACCTGTTGCCGGGCCACGCTTAATGCTTCTTCATATTTATTATCGCGGATAAGTCTTGCGAATTTTTTTGAGCCTGTTACATTAGTGCGTTCACCAATATTTACGAAGTTGGATTCAGGCCGAACAATCAACGGCTCTAAACCACTTAATTTGAGATAAGAATTAATAGTTGAATTTTCCATAATTAAACCACAAAGGGCACAAGGTTTTTCTCAATGTTCACAAAGAGCCATTGATTATCCTTTTAACGCCATCTTTAAAAAGTGTTGTATTGAAATTTATTAATAACCCAAGCTTACAACCTGAAAGCCTTAAATAAGTGAGTACCTGAGCAAGGTGAATATTATTTAAGGTTTCTACTGATTTCACTTCGATGATAAGTTTTTTCTCAACAAAAATATCTACCCTATAACCTGCTTCAAGCTTTACTTCCTCGTACACTAAAGGCAATGCAACTTGTTTTTGAATCTGCAAACCTGTTTTTGCCAGTTCATAATAAAGACATTCTTCGTAAGCACTTTCCAATAAACCAGGCCCTAAGGTTTTATGTACTTTAAGCCCGGATTCAAAAACAACTTTAGATAATTCGTTTTCTGTCATTGTGTTCTTTGTGCCTTCTTTGTGTCTTTGTGTTTAAATCACTTCTTCTGTAACAGGTAATGCCCTCGGCTGAATATTTTCTACGTGATCGGCAATGTGTTTAATATGTTCAGGTGTTGTACCACAACATCCACCCACAATATTTACAAAACCTTCTTTTGCCCACTCTTCAATAAAATGTGCTGTTTCCTCTGGCTGTTCATCATATTCACCCATTGCATTTGGCAAACCTGCATTTGGATAAGCTGATGTATAACACGAAGCAAGTGAACTTAGTTCTTCAATATGACTTCGCATTTGTTCTGCACCCAATGCACAATTTAATCCTACACTTAAAGGTTTCGCATGCATAACAGAAACATAAAAAGCTTCCAGTGTTTGTCCGCTTAGAGTTCTTCCGCTTGCATCTGTTATCGTTCCGCTTATCATGACGGGCAGTGGTTCACGTTGTTGTTCACGGAAATATTTTTTTATCGCGTAGATCGCTGCTTTTGCATTAAGTGTATCAAAAATGGTTTCGATCAACAGGATATCTACACCACCTTCTACTAAAGCTTTTATTTGTTCGTAATAAGCACCTGACACTTCATCAAATGTTACTGCACGATAACCCGGATTATTCACGTCGGGAGAAAGCGATAAGGTTTTGTTCATCGGGCCAATAGCGCCTGCAACAAAACGAGGTTTTCCCGGAGTAAGCGCCGTATATTCATCGGCAGCTTCTCTTGCAATTTTTGCAGCAGCAAGATTTATTTCTGCAGCTAATTCTTCCATGTGATAATCGGCCAACGAAATCCTTTGCGCATTGAATGTATTTGTTTCAATTATATCTGCACCTGCTTCAAAATATTGTTTATGTATCTCTTTGATAATTTGTGGTTGTGTAAGACATAGAAGATCGTTGTTGCCTTTAACATCCGAAGGCCAGTCTTTAAAACGTTCTCCACGATAATCCGCTTCGGTTAATTTATGACGCTGGATCATAGTTCCCATAGCGCCGTCGATGATCAATATTCGATCTTTCAAACACTCCTGAAGCCTCTCCGCCCCTAGAGGGGAACTTTTAGCAACTTGATTATTTAAATTTGATTCGTTATTCATACTTTACATGTTTCTTTTTTTCATTGGCCATTGACAACTCACCATTCATCAATGCGCTGAACAATGTTCAGAACGTACAAGTGAGTGACACAACAGGCGATGCAATGCGCGGTGAAGCTGACCTCATAAAAATTATTGAACCGTAAAACGTATGGGAAACAGGAGGAGGAAGTTTCTTGGCGTTTATTAGTTCAATTTTTGAGCAGGCCGAACAATAAACAAATCCGCCTGAGACGCAAATATAGGAATTTTATTAACGGTGCGAAATATAGCTTTCGACAGGCAAACGATTGGTAAGACTTCTTGCAAGTGTCATTTCATCCGCATATTCCAGTTCGCCACCAAAAGCGATGCCTCTTGCAATGGTGGTTATTTTACAATTTTGCGGAGGCATTTTTTTCTGGATATAATAAATAGTTGTATCGCCTTGTATATTGGGATTAAGTGCAAAAATCAATTCTTTAGTTTCTTCTTTTGTTATGCGATGGATAAGTGATTCGATGTTCAATTGATCAGGGCCAATGCCATCAAGTGGTGATATAACGCCGCCCAAAACATGATACGTTCCATTGTATTGCTGCGTGCTTTCGATGGCAATAACATCGCGGATATTTTCAACCACGCAGATCATTTCCTGGTTGCGCATGGAGTTGGCGCAGATAGAACAAATATCACCGTCGCATACATTGCAGCATCGCTGGCAAAATTTTATTTCGCTGCGCATACGTGATATAATCTCGGAGAAATGTTGCACTTCATTTACATCCTGTTTCAATAAATGCAGCACCAAACGCAGGGCAGTTTTTTTACCAATGCCCGGCAGTTTGGCAAATTCATTCACAGCATTTTCCAGCAAAGAAGAAGACAGTTGCATAAACCCCAAAATTACATTACAAGTTGAAACAGGAAAGGGCGGGACGACAAGGAAATGATAAAATATTTTTTCTTAAATATTTTTTCAGGAAGAAAGTGTCATAATGCTGTTTCTTATTCCACGCCTGCATCTTTTGGTTCGCGACGCTTTTATATTTGTGGAGAATGGCAAGATCGAGAAAGAAGAAAAACAGCAGGAAGAGCAAAGGCTGGCTGATTGTTTTGATGATCGTTATTATTTTGTTTGCTTACAGCCTGTTTACTTATATAAAACAAACAAGAGAGAACGCTGCTGAATTTGTACGTTATCCTGCTTTTGGTATTGATATTCCGGTTGGTTATAATATTCACGGTATTGATGTGAGCCGTTACCAGGGTTATATTTCCTGGCCTGCAGTAAAGAATATGCAAGTAAAAGATGTGCAGATCGGTTTTGCTTTCATAAAAGCTACCGAGGGCCTTACTAATGTTGATAAAAACTTCAAACGCAACTGGGCAAAAGCAAAAGAAGCTGGCATTACGCGTGGCGCCTATCACTTTTTTATCACCACAAAAAGCGGCAAAGCACAGGCTTTAAATTTTATAAAAAACGTACAATTGGAACCCGGTGATTTGCCGCCTGTTCTTGATATTGAACATTTGTATGGTGTGAGACCTGAAGTGATGCGGCAGCAAATAAAAGCATGGCTGCAGTTAATAGAAAACTCATATAAAGTAAAGCCTATTATTTATACGTATGTTGATTTTTATAACCGTTATCTCGGAACCGAGTTTGATGAATATCCTTTATGGATCGCACATTATTTTGCGAAACGCGAGCCGCGTATAGAACGCGATTGGTTGTTCTGGCAATTCAATGATGGTGGAAGTGTTGATGGTATTTTACCTAAAACAGATTTTAATGTTTTCAGTTCTGATTCGTCGGATTTCAAAGCCTTGCTTATAAAATAGTTTAGTAGAAATTATAGTGATGCTTTTATGTACTTAGCTGTAATGCTGCTATCGTCGTTCCTTGCGTCGCACACTTGTACTGCAAATTTTTACGCAACAAAATAAATAATACATCACCCTTTGCTTTTCACTTCATCTTCACAAACACTTCATCGCCTTCTGCAAAAGCATCCTGGCTGTAAACAATAACTTTGCTTTCTCCAATCATTATTTCAAGCTCATAATAACTGCCCATAAAAAGAACTTTGTTTGCATTTCCTTTCACACCTTCTTTTTCATTTGAAACGAGAAGAAAATGTGATGGTCTGAAATAACTGTTTATCCTGTTCATTTCTATATCAGAAAAATTGGCAAATGCTTTTGCAAGTGAAGCATCAAGAATATTGTATTTGCCAAATAAAGCTGCGCTGTATTTATTAATTGGATAATTATATATGTGCTTAGGCGAACCTTTTTGAATGACTTGCGCTTCCTGCAAGATCAATATTTCATCAGCCCAGGATAAAACATCTGAAGGATCGTGTGATACCAACAAACAAGTTATCTGCAGTTGGTTGGAAATATCTTCAATAACCTGTTTTAAAATATTCTTATGAATAGCATCAAGATTGGAATAAGGCTCATCAAGCAACAAAAGTTTGGGTGCTGAAACAAGCAGTCGTGCCAGAGCAATGCGTTGCTTTTCTCCTCCCGATACTTCATTTGTTTTTCGTTTTAATAAATGATCTATACGGCAAACTTTATAGACAAGAGCGGAACTTTCTTCATTGAATTTGTTATTCATTTCAAGAATTTCTTCCACCCGGTAATTATTTAGTAATTCAAAATGCTGCGATAAATAAGCAATACCGGGATGCCCGGGAATAAGTTTCTCTTCCGGGCCTTTTACCCGTATTCCATTAAACAAAATTTTTCCTGAAGTTGGCTGTACAAGTCCTGCGATTATTTTAAGCAAAGTTGTTTTACCAGATCCTGTTGCGCCGGCAATAGCAATTCGTTGCGATGCTTCCTGCGTAAAACTTATATCTTTTACTAAATAAGAATTTCCTTCCTTTTTTGTAATATCTGAAACTTCCAATAGACCCATTCCTAAACTTTTTTGCAACATACAAAAATGAAAACAAGCCTGGAAAGTTACAGCATAACGATTTTGGTTAATTAAAGAACGATAAGCTTTACTCTTTTTTACGTTTTACCAGTAGATACCAGTTGTTATCGAGATACAGGTAACCATAATCATAACAAAAAAAATAAGTGTTGCCTTTTTTATTAGTGTAGGTATGTGTGAAATATTTAAAGTAAAAACCTTGCTCCAATAGTTTTTCTTTTGTTGTCTTTACAATTTCTTCTCCATTGTTGAAATAGCCTGCAAGAATACGCCTGTTCTTTAGCAGGATCTGGTTAATGCGCCGAACATAATTACTGCTAATATTCTTTAATTGATTATTGTAATTGTTGCGGCAATAATCGTTACAGAATTTTTTATCGGTTCTACCATGTAAAGGTTTGTTGCAGGCAAGACAGGTTTTAGGGTTTGCATTCATAGCAATGATTTTATGATTAGCCTAACTGTAAGGTAAACAATTATTTATTCGTGTACAAACGTTTATAAACGTTTACATCCGGAAAGAAACGGTTAATAACCGGCTAATGTTTTGTAACCCCTGCAATTTTGAGTTGTCATTACCGGGATGATTGAAATAAAAAATTCTTTACACAAAAAATTACAATTATGTACGCTCTAAAAAACAAAGTTCAGCTTATTGGAAACCTTGGTAACAAACCCGAAATAAGGCTAATTGACAGCGGTAAAAAGTTTGCCCGATTCAGCATGGCAACAAATGAAGTGTATCGCAATCAAAAAGGTGATAAGATCACCGAAACTCAATGGCACAATTTAATTGCCTGGGGAAAAGATGCAGAAATAGCAGAAAAGTTTTTAAACAAAGGCACCGAAATAGCAGTGGAAGGTAAACTACTTTACCGCAATTATAC
>JAEZRL010000365.1 GCA_023440945.1 Bacteroidota bacterium | reverse complement strand
GTGTTAAGGAAAACTGTGTAAACACATAATCCCGGGTAAATAAAGCGTCGGGGTTAATGATATGACCAGGGGTATCGTCTTTAAATAATCTGTTAACAGCCTCGTCCGGAAGGTCGGAGCCGTTGAAATGTAAAGTGAAGGAATGCAGCCATATGGTTCTATAGTCATCATTCAGATCAGAATAAATACCCCGCAAGTAGTGTGCTTTGTTATTATCAGTGACATTCGGATACATTACTTTCTGTGCATACTCAACAACAGAGGTCCATGGCCATGCACTGGTAGGTGTATTATATATGTATATATACCAGTCATCATACTCTTCTAACGTGCAAAGTTTCATTATCGCCAGGTTCCAGACGGATTGCTCAAATGAATTAAGTGCGGCACTCTGCAATGCATTATAATCATCACCAAGATCTGGGAAATACGAACTTGCCAAATCTCCGATGGTGTATTTTTTACCATTAAATTCAATAGGCTTTGTCCATGCGGCTGCTAAGTTACTGTAGTCATTTTTCGGGCCGGGGTCTACCAGGTGACTTAATTGCTGTTCCATTGCCAATTGCATTTGCACGTGCCCAAATTCAAACTGTGCAAACACCTCATCTAAGTTGTCCGGTACATTGTTCCCTTTGTTCCAGTCGTGCAGGATTGAGGATAAAAAAGCGAATGCAGGCACGGCCGGCGCGGCACCTGCCGCACTGGTCGCTGCTGCGAATAATGCGGTAGCAATGTCTATAAAGGCGTTCACAAGAAAGGTTGTCCAGCCCGGATTTTCTTTGGTCGATTTTAGCGCATGAAATACCGCGTCTTCGTATTCAATGCACAAAGGGTATAACTCGGTTACCCATCTGCGCATTCGTGTTAAATTAGCCGCTGCTTGCTCCAATTGCTCCGGTGTTAATTGAGTGCCTCCTACACCACCGAGGCCTCCTTGTGGAGCATCAGCATTTTTACTACACCCTGTAATGAATGATGGAAGCAAAACGGCACCTGTGGCTGCAATGGCAGAATTTTTCAACAAGTATCTTCGATTTACTTTATTAAGTACATCTACCTGTTTTCGATTATGTTCTGACATAAAGAGGATTTGAGTAACGGAGAAATATGTTGTGTGTAGTTTCTTTCAGATTTATAAAAATCCTGTTCTTGGTCCATAACTTAAACCTCTTACACCCAAAGCTTCTTTTTTATCGAATGCGGTTTAAGGCTTGAAGGAGAGGCGGTATCAATTATATGTGTGCACTATCACATTTGTGCCTCTGGTTGATTTTCAGCGAACGTAATGAGGATTTAGAAGTAAGTCATAAAGCGCCTGTTGTGTAGGTGGCAAGTTGTTGGTGTTGTTGTCCGGTTGCGGTCTTGTCTGTATTTAGATGCTATAGTTCTTTTCCAATTGCTAAAGCAATATAAGATTTCTTTCGTTCAGATTCAAATTAATGTTTGTACGAATTTGTTCTAACACTAATTCAATCTTCTTGAAGAGACTTTTGATTGCTGGTTTGCGAGAACGAAGCCTGTTTTAGTATTACCTTAGCTACGAAAGCGACAAAATCAACTCAAAAAATAGAAGATGACTAACTAATCAAGCGATTCTATTTTTCAAAAATCAGCCTGACTGCAAGACGCTTCAATTGCAATAGCCAATGCTTCTGCTGCCAAATTGAAAGAAATAATATAATTCTTATGAAACAAATTCTATTGCTCAGTTCATTTCTTATAAGTCTTACTATCCATGCTCAACAGGCGAAGTTATCTTCTTCGTTTATTGAGAATTTCAACGATTCTGTTCTACAAAATTTCAGGTACGGTTCTACCGGAACCAAAGCTGCTTTTAAATGGAAATCCGGTGCTATTTCCAAAACTGAACCGGATTCCAAAGTGCTATTATTTAAAATAGATCCAATGGATAGTGCAGGTGCAGGTCGCGGCCCTGAGATTATCTCTAAGAACTTTACTTATTTTGGTACTTACTCTGCCCGGCTGAAAGTTCCTGCTGTAGAAGCTATCCAGCCTAATACCGGCGCTGTGGTCGGTTATTTTACTTACTTTATGGATAGTGTGTACGGGCTTAGTGAAATAGACTTTGAATGGCTTGTCGCAGATCCTTCCATTATTTACATAGGCACGTGGACTGGTGGTAAAGGGCAGCTTAAAAGAATTGGGCGAACAATAAACTTAGCAAACGGAACTATTTACAACACGATTTATAAGGAAGGTTATAAAGGAGAACCGGCTTCCTTAACAGGGGCTCAAAACCAACCTGAAACAATTGAGGCTATTGATAATTATGATGCCTCATCTAAATTTAATACTTATGGCTTTGACTGGTATCCCAATCGTCTTACCTGGTGGATGATTCACCCGGTAACAGGTAAGAAAATTATTTTATGGGATTACCAGGGATCTCAGCGTGGCATACCTCAGCATCAATCGTATTACCGTATGAACTTCTGGCACACCAACGAATGGGCGGTTGAAACCAATCCTAATTCTATTGAAAAACCATTACACCCTTATGAACTGGAAGTGGATTGGATGAAGTATGAACCATTTAATAAATGATTGTTTTCTATTATACTTCTAATGTTTTCCGCTTAGATAGAGGGAAGGTTCCTGTTGACGCTCATAGCATCGAAGGAGTATCACAGAAAAGGAAGGTATTTGCCATGCAAATCGCCATTTCTTAAGCGTACATTTTGCAAACATTCGAAACAAACTTTTTATCACCATCAGTTCAATATCAACATTGCATCAATCACTTGCACTTCAAAATAAAAATAATGGTTTATGAAAGATGAACAACCATCAAAAAACAAACAGAAAACACCTGTAGTCGGTAAGATACAGTTTGGTGATTTTAGAAGAACAGAACCTTTTACAAGATCATTTGGATACGATCGGGGTCAGCCAATTGACCGATATTATATTAACCAGTTTCTCAGCCGTTATTCGGCAGATATCAAAGGACATGTTGTAGAAATTGGAGATGACAGATACACTCAGGAGTTTGGTGGCAGAAAAGTAACTCATTCTGATGTGCTTGACCAAAAGCATCCTGATTCTACGCCTACAATTGTTGCTGATCTTACCAAGGCAGACCATGTACTTTCTAATAGTTTTGATTGCATTATTATTATTCAAACACTGCAATTCATTTATAATGTTGATGCTGCAATAGAAACCCTTTACCGCATACTTAAACCTGGCGGTGCTGTCCTTTGTTCTGTTCCTTCACTCAGCCCTATTTGCCGTTATGATATGGATCGATGGGGTGATTATTGGCGTTTTACCAGCGCAGCGGTTCAAAACCTATTTTCAAACTATTTTTTGCCTGATAATATAGGTGTTGAGGCCTATGGCAATGTACTTACAGCTACAGCTTTTTTATATGGCATGGCAGCAGAAGAACTTACCCCAAGCGAACTTGATTTTAAAGACAGAGATTATGAGTCACTTATTACCGTGCGGGCAGTAAAGTAATATTTTGGCTAAATAAGAATTTTTTACGTCAACTTGCTCTTACCATGTGAAGCTGCAAACATTTGAAGATTCTCAACTTGCAGATAATAGTAGGCAAAATTTCTAATCATAATCCTGCGATTTCTCTTTCATACTTTATCAACGCTAACTCTTTGGCCTTAGCTTCAAACATAATATCCATGGTTGTTTCATAAGTATTTACTTTTTCATAAACATAATCTGCGTGTGCTGTAGGTGTTGTTAAAGAATCTTCATAGTTTTTTCTTGAACTTGAGAAATGTACAGCCGGAATAATATTATCAGGCCACGTATTTATTGCAGCAAGCAAAGCTTCTTTCTCGCTTAAACCACCTGTACAAAACCTGTGATGAAAATAATCAAATACAACGGGAATATTTACCTGTTCATTCAGCCATAATAAATCCTTCACACTAAACATGTTTATTTTATCATCATTTTCTATGGTCAGTCTTTTCATTGTATTTCCTGGCAGACGTACATAATTTTCCGCAAATCTTGCCAATGCAGTAATCTTATCGCCATAAGCGCCGCCCACATGTATATTTATTTTTGAGAAGTGGGTTGCAGGAATTTGCAACATATCCATAATTTCAGCATGTTGTCTCAGCTCTTTTATTGTTCTCCGCAATACATTTTCGTTACTGCTTGCGAGCACGTTGAACGGCCCGGGATGATAGCTAAGCCGCATGCCATTTTCGTTCGCCTTTCTTCCGCAGCGTGCAAGCACCTGGCAGATGGCCTCATAGTCTGGTAAGTCTGCAATTTCATATTCGCTCATCCACGGCACCATATCAGAACTCATCCTGTAAAACAGTATTTTGTTTTCAATGTTCCAGTCAATCACTTTCTCCAGGTCTATAAAATTTAAGAGTGCAAGTGTTGATGCATACGCAAGACCTTTTTCTGTGAAGGTGCGTTTGATCATTGCCCGATTCACTACTATCTTTTGGGCAGCTAATGTTAAATTAATACATGCATATCCATAGCGCATGAAACACTACTTCGAAAAATCATACCTAATTATAGTTTGAAAAGCATGCAGAATTTTAAAAGAAGGGCAATAGCATGGTAAACATGAGAAAAGAAGAAACTTTTTGACGAAAAGGCAGGAAATGAGTGAATGAAGACGCAGTAAAAACAATCGTTACATAAAATGGTAAAGAAATAAAACGTCCCCTGTAAAGGCATGCTTTGGCTGATCTTTTATTTCAAGTTGAATAAATAACGTGGCTTTACTGATGCCTCTGAGGTTGATGATGGATTTAAGTGAAACCCTGCAACGTACTTCGCTGTTAACCGTTACAGCCTGCCCGAATTTAAGCTCTTCGATACCATAATTTACTTCCATTTTAAGATTCTGTACATCTACAATCTGTTTCCAAAAAAAAGGTAAGAGAGAGAGTGTAAGATAGCCGTGGGCTATGGTAGTTTTAAAGGGGCTTTCTGTTTTGGCTCTTTCTGTATCAACATGTATCCATTGATGATCAAGTGTGGCATCGGCAAACATGTTTATCTGTTCCTGCGTTATTGTATGCCAGGGTGATACACCGATCTCTTTTCCTAAGTATGTTTCAAACTCTGCGTGACTTTTTATAACTACCATAGGGACTAAGATAATGGAATGATTTATCTTTTAGTGGTATCGAATTGTAACACCTATTATTTTTATTGTGTATATTATTAACCCAAATGTAGTGCGATTAAAAGCGGCCGCCCAGTACCCTGCCTAACAGTCCTCCTGAATTTCCAAAACGCCTTCCTCCACTCAACATACCAATAAGGGAGCCCACACCTCCACCCATCATACCGCCTCCAAACATGCCACTTCCGCCTGTTATATTCCCAAACATTCCGGTATTTCTTCCACGCCTGCTTAATGCACCTGAAAGTATGCTGCCAAGTACAACCGGCCCTGCAATGCCTAATAAACCTTTTAATAAACCATTCGAGTTAATGCCAGCACCCTGCAATTTATCTGATAAGCCGAGAGACGATAGAAAAGAAGGTTTTACTTTTTCTTCCGCTGGAACATTGCTTTTAGATACTTTATTAGTGAACTCATTCAAAAGCGAAAATTGTTTCTTATCAACCTGCAAATATTCACTGATCTGCTGAACACGCTGTTGTTCTTCTTCGTTGTAATTGCCATCTGCTTTTGCAAAAGCAATAATATCTGTTACGAGAGAATATTTCAAATGACTGATTTTTAATATATCAAGGCATTTATTCAGCTCCTCGCCTGTTAACTCTGTTGCAGCAGTAATAACAGCTTGCTTTTGTGTATCAGAAACCGCTGCAGCATCACACAGCGCAGTAATATATTCTATCTCTTCAGGAGACGCGTGCCTGTCTGCAGTAGCAATAGATGCAATGGCTCCAAGATAAGCTCCTTTTTCCTGATCACTGTATCCTTCCAATACTGTAGTTGATTCGCTCATTGGTGGAATTTTAGACTTTATATAAAAACATCGTGCCATGTAACAGCATCTTGTTATGGTTGAAGTGAAATCAAGAGGCAAAATCTGAATTCAAGCTGAAAATATCTTTAACTCAAAAAAGAAGACTAATGAAGAACATGGGATAAAACAGTGTCTTGAACGATGGGCAAAAAAAGGGCAACCTGACGCTGCCCTTTTAGCAAGGGTTACTCATTTAAATCGAGATAATAAAATACTTAATTTAAAAAAATAGAAACTAATAAAAGTAAAAATTCAAATAAAGAAAATAAAAAACTAAGACGAAAATCAAAAGTTAACCGCTTGCTTTGTAAATATACACTTACTTGCTGAATATGGATTTTTAATTTTCAGAACTCTGTTTTCAACTATAATTCGTTCATCAAAATCAGACAGGTTACTCCCTCATTCCGTCCGCAAAGCTTTTACAGGATTAGCAATCGCAGCACGCAACGTATGAAACATAACAGTAAGCAATGTGATAAGCAATACCACAAACGCTGAGAGTATAAACGGCGTTATGCTAAGACCTGTATTGTACGGAAATATCTTTAGCCAGTTGTTCATAAAATACCATGCAACCGGAAATGCGATTAAGCATGATAAACCAACCAACGCTACAAAATTTCTTGTAACAAGCGGAACAAGTTGCGACGCATTTGCACCCATCACTTTGCGAATACTTATTTCCTTTTGTCTTTGCTCTGTAGTGAATGCAATCAAACCAAGCAAACCAAGACAAGTAATAATAACGGTAAGTATGGAAAAGGCTGTAAATATTTTAC
>JAEZRL010000321.1 GCA_023440945.1 Bacteroidota bacterium | reverse complement strand
TTTTATCTTGCGTGCCTTTTTGTACATCCTAAGTGGCTCCTACCATTTCAGAAAAGGTTTTTACAGATAAAAAACGAGGTTCTGTTGTTTCGGAAGCTGCGTTTTCACATTCGCAGTGGCTTGGCAGGTTCAAGAAGAATAATATCTCCTATTCTTATCCCCCGGTTCATCCTAAAATAAAAAGAGGTGATGTTTTTAAGCATCACCTCTTTTGTTTATGCAAACTTATTCTTTCTAAATTTTTGCTTTGGCCGGTTGTACAGGCTTCTTTGTAACGGTTGAAGATGCAGTTGTATCTGCGCTTGGTCCCAAAGGTTTATTTTTTGCAAAATCAACCAGTATAGGAGCAGCAACGAAGATGGAAGAATAGGTACCGGTAACCACACCAATCAGCATTGCAAAGGCAAAACCTCTCGTAACCTCACCGCCAAAAATAAACAGGATAAGCAAAGTAAGGAACACGGTTAAGGATGTCATTATCGTACGGCTTAAAGTATCGTTGATCGCACGGTTAATGATGGAAGTGGTATCAGAACCCTTCATCAGCCTTGAATCTTCACGGATTCGGTCGTAAACGATAACCGTATCGTTCATCGAGAAACCGATAACGGTTAATATCGCCGCGATAAAGTGCTGATCTATTTCCAGTGGGAATGGTACAACTTTTCTTAAGAAGCTGAATACCGCTAATGTTACAAATACATCGTGCAAAAGCGAAACGATTGTTCCCATCGAGTATCTCCAGTCGCGGAAACGGATGAAGATATACAAACAAATAACGATGATGGAAATGATGGTGGCTTTTGTAGCACCGGCTTTCAAGTCATCAGAAATGGTTGGCAACACTGTTTGCGAACTTTGTTTGTAACGCGTATCAAATTCCTGGTAAGAAGTACCCGCAGGTAAAAAGTTCTTTAAACCTGTGAATAATGTTCTTTCAACAATGGAGTCAACATTGTTTCCTGTTTCATGAATTTTATAGGAAGTGGTAATGTTTAACTGGTTTTCAGTATTAACTGTTTTAATGATCGGATATTCACCAAACACTTTATTCAGATCATTACGAACCTGATCAAGATTTGGTTTTTGATTGAATACAATGGTATAGCTGCGGCCACCGGAGAATTCAACGCCTTCATCAAAACCATTAAAGAAGGAAGCAACACCTAAGATTAGTACGATAACAGAAATACCGTAAGCTATTTTCCTGTATTCGATAAACTTGAAAGAAGCATGTTTGAATATTTTCTTAGATATGCCTGTAAAATATTCAAAGTGACGTTTCTTATTGGTATAAAAATCTGTAATTAAACGTGAAACAAGAATTCCGCAGAATAAAGACAAAGTAATACCAAGCATCTGCGTAGTTGCAAAACCTAAAACAGGACCTAAACCAAACGTAAACAGGATTGCTGCTGTTAAAAAGGTTGTTACGTGGGCATCTAATACCGGTGCATAAGACCGTTTATATCCATCTGATACGGCTGTCAGATAACCTTTACCTCTTGTTAGCTCTTCTTTTATCCTTTCGAAGATGATAACGTTTGTATCCACTGCCATACCAATGGTTAGTACAAGGGCGGCAATACCCGGTGCCGTAAGTGTAAAGCCAAGTGCCGCAAGAATACCAATTGTAAACAGAAGGTTTAATATCAACGCTGCATTTGCTACCCATCCTGCAGTGTTATAGTAAACAATCATCAGGATGAATATAACAGCGAAAGAAATAATGAAAGCCAGTGCACCACCATTAACCGCTGCGCTACCCAAAGTAGGTCCTACAACCTGTTCCTGAACGATCTTTGCAGGTGCAGGTAATTTACCTGATTGAAGAATGTCTGCAAGATCCTGCGCTTCTGTTGTAGAGAAGCTACCGGAGATCTCTGAAGAACCATTTGGAATGGCACCATTTACAAATGGAGCACTATAAACTACATTGTCTAAAACGATAGCAATAGGTTTACCTACGTTCTTCTCGGTCATCTTGGCCCAGATACGTGTACCGATTGGATCCATGTTCATTTTAATAGCAATGCGACCTTTTTCATCATAGTCCTGTCTTGCATCGCTAACATGTTCACCTTCTAATTCTGCTGTTCCGTTTGCAAGCGTTTTTATTGCATATAGCGGAAGAACATTTTTCATTTTAGGATCATTGGTCTCAGGCTTTCCATACATGAATACGAGATTGGAAGGAAATTTATTCTTCACAAAATCCATTCTTAAATATTGGCCTAACTGACCTGTGTCTTTTGTTTGTACATAACCGATATAAGAAGGATATTGAACACCTTTTTGTGTTTGCTGTCCTTGTCCGAAAGCAGCGAATAAGCTCCGGATAGGTGCATCTCTTCTTAACAATTCTGCGCTGTCAACTTTTGTGTTGGTAGCCGCATTATTATTTGCAGCAGTATTAGAATTTGCAAGACTTGATAAAGTGGCAGTTTGAGTTGTATCGTGCTGATTTTGGGCAGCCTTTGTTGTATCTGTAGCAGCTTTAGCTGTTTTTGAAGTGTCGCCGGGTGCATTGCCTTTGATATAATTGCTTAATGCATTATCAGCAGCTACAAGCGATTCACCTACTTCACCTAGATTATATACTTCAAAGAACTGAAGATTAGCCGTTGATTGCAGGTAATGACGAACTCTTTCAGGATCGTTGATACCGGCCAATTCGATTGTAATGATACCTTTTGCTTCGTCAGGATTGATGGTCGGAGATGCTACACCAAAACGGTCAATTCTTGTACGAAGAATATTTGTTGTATTTCTGAAAGCGCTTCTCGCCTGGTCTCTCAAATAAGAGATCACAGCACTATTGGAAGAATTGAATTTTATTTTTTCATTGCTTTTTGAAACAAAGAAAGGTGCAAGTTTCCCGTTACTGTTTACTTTGTTGTATTCTTCGCCAAATAAAGTAATAAGATCTGCACCGCTGTTCGCTTTACGTGCTACTGCTGCATCTAATGCTTTGTTGAAATCAGCATCTTTTGGATAATTCGCAAGTGATCTTATCAATCCATCCAAACCAACTTCCATGGTAACACTCATACCACCCTGCAAATCGAGACCGAGCATTAATTCTTTGTCTTTTGCATTTTGGTAAGTTGTTAAGTTGAAAGGACCGATGTTTTCATCTTTAGAGCTGTCGAGCAAATGCCGCAGTCTTCCTTTTTCAAACAGGTTCAAACTGTCCTGATACGCTTCCCTTAGTTGTTTATTATCGGGGTATTTTTGCTGAGCGGTAGGATAATGAGCTTTTACCCAGCTCGTAGCCCTGTCTTGCATCTTACCTTCATAACTTCTAACAATCCAGGTGAAAGATAATTGGTAGAGGCAAATTAAAATTAACGCAATCGCAAAAAAGCGCACTAAACCTTTCAGTTGCATACTAATGAGGGTTTACAAAATTTTTGTGAGCGGCAAAGATAGGGGATTGACTTAGATTATTATATTTAAAATACCAGTGCTGTAAGCCGCTTGTATCAAGGTTTTAGCAAATTTTAATTTAAATTTTTCTGCCGGTTTTCAAAGCTTTTTTTGTGTTAGCAGCAATTGGTTTTATTATTCCCGCAAAATAAAAAGCTATCCTCCTGAATTGTAAAGGATAGCAGATTTATTTAGTTCAGTAAAATTTTATTGAACATCTGTTAATGTGATATCAAAAAAAAGTATTTCGTTTGGTGGAATACTTCCATAACCAGTACAGCCATAAGCCATAGCAGATGGAACAATTAATTTAATATGGCCACCTTTTCTTATTAATGGCAAGCCTATTTGCCAGCCTTCAATAAGTCCGCTTAAATTCCAACCTGTTTTTGAAGGATCAGATTGCTGATCGAAACCTGTTCCATTTAAAAATTTTCCCGTATAACTAATAAATACCTTTGAAGTAATTGTTGGCTTTACACCTGTTCCGCTATCTATAATTTGATAATATAACCCGCTTGAATCTTTTGTTGCATTGATGTTGTTAGCTGTTGCGTAGGCAACAATCTGCGATTCTTCAGAGGAGGGTTTTAATGGCTGGCAGGGAGAGTGGGATTTTAAACAGGATGATACACTTAATAAAGCCGTTATTGCTGTAATGGCTACAAAAATTCCTTTCAATCTTTTCATGGTGCTGTTATATTATGCTTGCTTTTAAAGTATAATCAAGAGGGATTTGAGGAGGAATCTGCTGCTTCACTTTTTTGTTCTTTTGATTTTTTATACAGCAGTTCTTTATAATGCTGTTCATTCATATCCCATCTGTATCGCTGATAAAAGATGCAAATGAAAGCGATGATAGCAACAATAGCAATGATAAATACAAAAGGATTAAGTTCAGATTTGGCTTCCATGTTTGCTCTTTCATACCAGCCCGATGCAAGCGAAACAACAACGCCAATCCCAATAAGTAAACCAAGAGGCAAACCAACGATCAATGCACGGTAAGGTTTTTTTTCTCTGTCACGGTTTTGTTTCCAATACTCAATAAATCTCTCTTCGTCTTTAGTCATTTGTGCAAATTTAGTACAGCGCGGATAAGAAGCTGTTAAAATATAAATGAAGCTGCCACTTTGTTCAATATAATTACTTCGGCTGAAGAGGGTGCGATACCGAAACAAGTTCGGCACAGGCTCAACAAAAGCTCCATAGCATTGTTGCAGCTAAGTACAAAAAATATATGTCATTAGATTAGTATGATGTATAAGGTTATTAAAATGTTTATTTTTCCAAAAAAATTTATTCGTGGATTATAGTTTATATATCCGGGACTTTTTATTTAATAACGGAAGTGTTTCGCTGGAAGGAATTGGCGTTTTGAAAACAGGAGGCTCTTCAACTTCCCCTGTTGAATTTTTTTATGATAAAAGAGCTTTGACCACCCCCGAACTTATTCCTTTTATTTCTGAAAAAGCAGGTAAGAACAATGTGCTTGTTTCTTCAGGTATTGATGCTTTTTTAAGTGAGACAAGGCAATTTATTAATCTTGGCCGGCCCTGGGAAATTGAAGATGTGGGCTCAATACAAATGGGCAAGAACCTGGAATATTTTCTTGCACCAAAACCTGTATCGGATGAGCCTGAAAGTAAAAGAAAAAAAACGATCAGTCATGATACTTTGATTGATAATTATGCGGATAAAAAAACAGGCGGTGGTTTAAATATTCTTGTTGCATTAATAATAATTATTGTTATTGCCGGGATTGGTTATACGGTTTATAACATGTCAACAGAAGATAATAATACAACAAAACTATCTACTGCATTTACTGATTCTGCTGCGGTTGTTGATACGGTTACACATACTGCAATTGCAACAGATACAGCATCGGTTAAGCCTGCCACAGATTCTTCTTCTGCAAAACCCGCTGCAATTAATAGTGATAAATTATCTTCAATCTCCGATACTGATACAGCAGTATATAAATTTGTTTTTGAAAGAACTTTTAATGAACAGAGAGCATATTCACGATTTAATCAGCTTAAAAGCTATAACGTGCGTGTAAGAATTGACAGTATAGGAACGGATACACCGAAGCTGTATAAACTGTTTGTGGAAAAGAAATTGGCAGGGAAAGATACATCTGCAATAAAAGATTCTTTACGAATTTATTTTGGTACGCCTGTAAGTATTGAAGGAATACGATAACATTAAATTTTCAGATGAAACCCTTACAACGAATTCTTTTTATTCTCTTTTGGCTTGTTCTTATTGCAGATTGTTTTTTTGTTTATTATGGTACGAACGATTATCGTTTTTACAGTAAGTTATTATTGGTTCCGCTGCTGCTTATTTCTGTTTTATATAGTACAAATAAAACAAGACATCCGCGAAGCAAATTGATAATACTGTTCATTTTGTTATTTAGTTGGATTGGTGATGTTGTGCTGTTAACAGGCAACACCGATTTCTCTTTTGTTGAAGGCCTTCTTGCATTTCTTATTGCACATATTCTTTATTCGGTTTTCTTTTTGCGTCTTGTTCCTTTTAAAAAAGAAGGTTTGCTTGTAATTATTATGAGCTCGATTTTCATAATTGCTTACTTGTATGTTTTTATGTTTTTGTTATGGGAAAAAATAATGGAGTTGCAAATACCTGTAACTGTTTATGCCCTCGCAATTTGTTTCATGTTATTGACAGCAATAAATACATATAACAGTGGTAGAATTAGAAAACTGGGCGTACAAAATTTTATTCCGGGTGCAATCTTATTTGTTGTTTCCGATACGCTTCTTGCAGGTAATAAGTTTGCGTATGAAATATTGAATAAAAAATTCGATGGAATCAATCTTTATCTCGATATAGCTGTGATGTTCACTTATGGCGCAGCACAATTTTTTCTTGTGTTCGGAGCTGTGCGGTATTTAAGAAATAAGTCGGGCAGACATTCTTCTTCCTCTCATACAACGAAGGCCGTTTCATAATTTACTTTCTTTCAGGATGATGTTATAATAATTTATTTATACTTGCATATTGTAAAAGCATGATCGTTTTCGCATCCTGTATTTCTCCTGTTCTTATCATTTGCAGCGCATCGTCATAATTTAATTCAAGCACATTAAGATGTTCCTGCTCTTCTTCGAGCCCGCCCCCTTCTGAAACTTTCATGTTTTCATCATACATAGCGGTATAAAAAAATAATTTTTCTGATACTGCGCCGGGTGTCATATAAGCTTCAAATATTTTTTCAACCTTATTCATTTCATAGCCTGTCTCTTCTTTTATTTCCCTTTTAATGGCAACTTCAGGTTGTTCATTATCCGTTTTACCTGCACAGGCTTCTATCAGCATTCCTGTTTCATTTCCATTTAAATAAGAAGGCAAGCGAAATTGTTGAATCAATACCACTTTTCTGTTTTGTTTGTTATATAATAAAACAGTGACCGCATTTCCGGGATGATAAACTTCATTCGTTTTGGTAACTTCCTGTCCATCTTTTTTTGTATAACTAAAGGTCACTTTTTCTAAAAGATATTTTTCTTTTGATAACGTTTCTTTCTTTTGAATGTTGATGTGTTGTTCCATAGCCTTATTTATACCGGAAGATACATTAATTGAAAGGGCTTAAAACCTTTCATAATAATCTTTCAAAAAATTATAAACTGCTTTTCTATTTTCATGTTTAAATTCAGTTGTAAACCAAAACTTCTTTTATGAAGAAAATTGCATCATGTTTTGTTCTGGCATGCTCTTTATCTTTTCCTGCATTTTCACAAATTGATGCAGGATTATTTCGTTATCCGGATGTTTCAAAAACACAGATCGTTTTTACTTACGCCAACGATCTCTGGCTTATACCAAAAGATGGCGGAACGGCTGTAAAACTCAGCTCTCCTGCAGGCGTGGAAAGCTATCCCAAATTTTCACCTGATGGAAGAAGTATCGCCTTTACAGGAAACTATGACGGCAATAAAGATGCTTATGTAATTCCTGTTACGGGTGGTGTTCCGGTTCGCCTTACACAACATGGTTACAGCGATCGTGTTGTTGACTGGACAAACGATGGTAAACGTGTTTTGTTTGCATCTATAAGAGAAAGTGGTAAGGCGCGTTTCAACCAGTTTTATACAGTAAGTGCAGCAGGCGGAGCGGATGAAAAACTTCCTTTGGCTTATGCAGAGTTTGGTTCTTATTCGCCTGACGGGAAAAAAATGGCGCTTACTTTTCGTACGCAGGTAGGCAGAAACTGGAAAAGATATCGTGGTGGATGGAAGGCTGATATCTGCATCTTTGATTTTGCAAATAAAACTGCAGAATATATTTCAAAGCCAACAGATGTGGGATATGAATTTCCTATGTGGCATGACAACTTCATCTACTTTTTATCCGATCGTGGAGATGAACAAAGAATGAATTTGTGGCGTTATGATCTTTCTAAAAAAAGCTTCGAACAGCTTACAAGATTTACTGATTATGATGTTCATTTTCCTTCTTTAGGTCCTGATGATATTGTTTTTGAAGCAGGCGGAAAATTGTATCTCTATTCTTTATCAAACCAACAACAAAAAGAAGTAAAAGTAAATGTGGTAACAGATGAAGCGATGCTTAAACCAAGACTTGAAAACGTTGATAAGCTTGTTGAAAATGTTTCGGTAAGTCCGGATGGAAAACGTGTTTTGGTAGAAGCAAGAGGTGATATCTTTTCTGTGCCCGCAGAAAACGGTTATGTAAAAGATCTTACCAGGACTTCAGGTGTCGCAGAACGTTATCCTGCATGGTCGCCTGATGGAAAATCAATGGCTTACTGGAGTGATAAATCAGGTGAATACGAATTGTATGTTGCTGAAGTTGGAAAAGAAAATGCTGCAAAAAAATTAACAAGTTACGGTGCCGGTTTCAGGTATAGTTTGTTTTGGTCACCGGATAGTAAAAAGCTTGCTTTTATTGATAAAGCAATGCAAATAAAAGTATATGATATTGCAACCAATCAAACAACGGATATAGATAAAGCATTGCGTTATTCGCATGGTAACTTAGAAGGTTTTCTTGTTAGCTGGTCGCCGGATAGTCGCTGGCTTACTTATGCAAGAGATCTTGATAACGGTCATAATACAGTATTCATTTATGATTATAAGAATAAAAAACTTCAACAACCTTTAAGTGGTTATTATAATTGTTCAAGTCCTGTGTTTGATGAAAGCGGAAAATATTTATATGTCGTTACCTCTTCTTCCTTCCAGCCATATTACAGCGATCTCGATAACACTTTTATTTATGCCAACTCAGGTAAGATCGGTGCTATCAGTCTTGAAAAAACAACGTCTTCCATTCTTGCTCCAAAGAATGATTCTGTGGAGGTGAAGGAAGAGGCAAAAAAGGAAGATTCAAAGAAAGAGGATAAGAAAGGCAAAGAAGATAAAAAAGATAGTACATCTGCCGATGATAAATCAGCTAAAGATGTAAAAATTGATTTTGATGGTTTTGAAAACAGGCTTGTGCTTCTGCCGGTATCCAATGGAAATTATGGAAAGCTTGCTTCTGTTAAAGGCAAGATCATCTATCAAAAGAATCCTGATACAGGTTCTCCGGATGATGCAAAATCTTCAATTAATTATTATGATATTGATAAGCGTGAAGAGAAAAAAATACTTGATGCCGAAGCTTATTGGCTCTCGCAAAATGGTGAAAAAATACTTGTGTGGAAGAATCGTTCACTTGCTATAGTAAAACCGGAGGAAGGACAAAAATTTGAGAAACCTTTACGTCTTTCAGAGATGCAAATGATGGTTGACCTGCGGCAGGAATGGAAGCAATTATTTACAGATGCATGGCGAATTGAGCGTGATTATTTTTATGATGCAAACATGCATGGAGTTAACTGGAAGGAGGTGAAAGAACGTTATGCTAAAATGCTCAATGGTGCAATAACACGTGAAGAAGTCGATTTTATTATAGGTGAAATGATAGGTGAATTAAGTGCTTCGCACACTTATCATGGCGGTGGCGACGTAGAGGAAGAAAAAAGCCTGTCTGTCGGTTATCTCGGTGTGGATTGGGCTGCGGATGGAGATTATTACAAGATCAAAAAAATTATACACGGAGCACCGTGGGATGCAGAAGAACATTCATCGCTCGATGTTTCTGGTATTGATATCAAAGAAGGCGATTATATTCTCGCCGTAAACGGCATTCCACTTACTACTGCGCAGGAACCCTATGCAGTCTTCCAGGGGCTTGCAGATAAAACAATAGAAGTAACATATAATACTACACCATCCTGGACTGGCGCTAAAACAGCAGTGTTAAAAACGATGAGAGATGAATATCGTTTGCACAATCTTGCCTGGATAGAAAACATGCGTAAAAGAGTGGAGGAGGCCACCAATGGTGAAGTTGGTTATGTTTATGTTCCAAGTACAGGAATTGATGGTCAAACAGAATTAATGCGTCAATTTAATTCCCAATTCAATAAGAAGGCGCTTATTATTGATGAACGTTTTAATGATGGCGGACAAATACCGGATCGCTTTATAGAAATGCTCGACCGTACACCACTTTCATTTGTTGCAACCCGGGATGGCAAAAACTGGCAATGGCCGCCTGTTGCAAACTTTGGTCCTAAAGTAATGCTTGTAAATGGATGGAGTGGTTCCGGTGGTGATGCGTTTCCTTTGTATTTCAGAGAAAAAAATCTTGGACCGCTTATTGGTGCAAGAACATGGGGTGGGTTGATTGGGATAAGCGGTGTGCCTTCCTTAATTGATGGAGGCAGTATCACAGTTCCTTCCTTTCGTATATATAATCCTAGTGGAGAATGGTTTAAAGAAGGTCATGGCGTTGATCCTGATATTGAAGTGCGGGAAGATCTTGGAGCGATGGCAAACGGCACAGATCCACAGTTGGAGCGTGCAAAAACAGAAATAAAAAATCTCTTGCAAACAAAAGGGTTTACAGCACCGGGAAGGCCTGCTGCTGAAAAGCGTTAATGTTTTAAAGGTGTGAAATAATTGCACATCATCATAAAAACCAATCATACTCTAACATGATTGGTTTTATTATTTTGGTATATTAACTTCTGTTTATGTTGATTCCCTTTTAGCAGGCTTATCTTGCGTTGGGTACATTGTTTGATGAACTTCTAAACTTATTAAAACGCTTATGTTTGAATATTTTCAAAACACTTTCGATCATTTTCCTGATTTCGTTTACAATCTGATATTGATAGCTGCTGCGATTATTGGCGGATTAATTATAAGAGCAATTTTTTCGTTGCTGATGAAATTTTATACGAAGGAAAAAAACTTCTCTCTTGTTCGTTCAATTTTAAAACATCTTACTCGTCCGCTTAGTTTTTTTCTTCCTTTGTTGCTGTTGAATATGTCCCTTCCATTTATGCAGATCGGCGATAAATTTTCTGCATTGGCACATAAATTAATCGGGATAGCGCTTATCATTTCATTTGCTTCAATTCTAATAAGCATTGTAAAAGTGGTGGAAGATTATGTTTATTATGCTTACGATTTGCATAAATCTAATAATCTTCGTGAAAGAAAAATACGAACACAACTCCAGTTTCTGCGTAAGCTGATCGTGACGATCATTTTCGTGTTAGCAGGCTGCGCCGTTTTATTAAGTTTTGAAAGTTTAAGAAGAATTGGCGCAGGTTTATTAACCGGTGTTGGAATTGGCGGAATTATTATTGGTTTTGCTGCGCAGAAATCGTTAAGTAATTTATTAGCAGGATTTCAAATTGCGTTTACACAACCAATACGAATTGATGACGTGCTGGTTGTTGAAGGTGAAT
>JAEZRL010000287.1 GCA_023440945.1 Bacteroidota bacterium | reverse complement strand
GGGTTATAGAATCGGCTTCGAAAGCTTTGGTAGCTGCGATCGAAGAATCTATTAAGGAAACAAGTGAATCTTTATTAAGAGAAGGCTCATCGAGGTAAAGCTCTGCCAGGGTAAGCCCAGCCCCATTTCGTTTATATGGCTTTTCAAATTTTTCAAATACTTCCGTTTCCCATTCTACAGGCAGCGGGCCGTTTATTTTGAGGTACTGAACAGGCTCGAGGTACCGCAGCCAAAAATCGTTTTCTTTGAGCTTTAGCCGTGTTTTTGCAAGTTGCAAACGGATATGATCAATATCTTTTTCTACAGAAACATCTGCTGCCTGAATAGACTGGCGTAATAGTTCCTGTGATTGAATAAAATCCCGGATATGGTCAGTGTAGTAATCGTGGTAAACAGAAGTAGTTTTAAGATTGAATGCGAGATTTAGAATTGTAACAGCAATGATGGTAATCAGGGTGAACTTCTTCATTAAGCTTCAGGATAAAAACGCTGAAATTACCAAGATAGGGGGAAATAGGTTTGGAGCTAATAGGAATATAAATATTTTTTAATGCGGAATTAAGGAAGCGGGAGCACATAGAGATGATGTAAATAAAAAGGAACGCAATTTCTCAGTATAACAAGAAGGTTTAAATTGGCAGGAAAATGGGGACCACATCTTTAACTATTTACCATAATTAATTAAACTGGCTTCAAGAATAGCTTTTTATTTTTGGAGTTAAGTTCCTTATTTATGTACTTTCTGGCTGGTATCTCTATGTATTTATAAGTGAAGGCTGCAAGTATCAAAGTAACAGCGATTATCAACCCTGATTCTGTTGAATTGGGACTATATTCTGGTTTAGAGATTAGTTTTATATAGTCAGAAAAGAAGTAAGGGTCTTTTAGCAAGCGGTATATGGAATAGAACATAATAACAGGCACTTGCACCATATAGATAGAGAATGACAGTTCCCCTAAATATTGCAAAGGTTTTAAACTGAAAAGTTTGTTGATTGCTGTATTATTATAAGCTGCAGTAAGCAAGATAAAAGGAAAAAAACCTATTACAATAAGATCTGTTATTCCCCAATGCAGGCCTAATAAAAAGCCACCAAAGGCGATAATGAATGCCCAGCTTTTTTTGAGAATCTTATATCCAACATCCATTTTGTAAAATTCGTAGGTGAGCATACCTAACAAAAAGCCGGCTAGGCAGCGTAGAAAGCCAAAATCTGCTGTATATTCCAGGGTTGCAAGGCCACCGGTAGATTCGGAAAAAGATGTTAGTACGTATTTTAGAAAAAGATAAAGGGCAATGATAAAAAACAAGGCGATAGCTTTACCGGATAACTTTAGACGTGAAAAAAAAGGAAGCAGGAAAGGAAAAATAATGTAAGTCCACCATTCCGTACTTAAAGTCCAGGAGGCGGTATTCAACGGAGGTGTTTTAAACAAGTGCAGCGATTGAACAAATAAAAGGCTCGCCGGAACTCCTCTCTCAATATCGAATATCACCTTAAAACGTTCATCTAAAACTACCGCGAGATTTCTAATAATAAATGCGCCAATAACTGCCAATATTAAAGTAAAAAAATGCAAAGGATAAATTCTTGCAAAACGTGCTCTGATGAAACTTCGGTACTTATTCCATTTTAACCCGTCTTTAAACTCCTTTGTATATACATAACTTATAATAAAGCCACTTAAAACAAAGAAAAAGTCTACCCATAACCACGTTCTTTCAATCAAGTGGCTAAACCTGTTAAAACCAATATTACCGATGTGTGCACATAAAACGAACATCGCCCCGATACCACGCAAGGGAGCGAGAGTAGATAAGTATTTATTTTTTGTAGTATTCATTTTTCGAACCGAGCAAAACTGAATTGATTTTTTGAAGCATTTTTTCTGTTGCGTTTATATTGAGGAAATAGCAACATACTGTCCCATATATAAAGATTATCATCACTCTGGAAATAGAAGCCCATTCCCCTGTAAATTCAAAGATTCCCTCACCAATCTTGGAATCCTGGTTAAACCAAAGAATATGTACCGGATTTGTTAAAGGCAGAAATAGAATAATTGCCAAAATGATTTTACCAAGATTAACTGGACGGCGTTTTGAAAATTTGACAATCATATCAAAGAGAACAGGTAAAAGAGATCCAACTATCCGTGTTAAATCGGAGCCTGTAAAGGGTAGTATAAGAAATAATAAAAGAAAAAAAAGAAAATGGGTGTCTTTTATTACCGAAGCCAGCTTCACATTTTCAAGGAAGATAAATAAGAAGTAGCCGTAAGCAAAGAATATCGAAACAAGTAGCCGGACATAGAACTCCGGGTCGAATAAGCGAACATTAACCCATTCTATAATTGTGTGAAAAGAAGAGCCCAATTCCATTCCATTGTGGAGCAGTATTTTCCGGTACACAAAAAAACTAAAAAGGGTAATACCTGTGAAGAGTAAATTTCTTGATATATATTTTATAGAATTATATCGACTACTACTATTTTGTTCTGCGATATAAAAAATTACGATTGAACAAATTACATAAATGATGTAAAAAATCAGAGCAGATTCTTTAAATGGCAGAAACAGAATGGTTATTAAACTCACATAGTTAATGTTTTTCCATGTAAGTAAAAGTAACGCGAGATATAAGTATTGTGCTCCATCTACATTGAATGGATAAAACAATGCACCTCTAAAAGGACATAGTGGCAATACAATCAGCCAGGTAATAAGCATCAAAGGAAGGAGGTACTGCTTCGCATCCTTAGCCCATTTAAAGAAAAGAAGAAAACTTCCTGCTGCAAAAAAAAGCAGGTCAATCACTTTGAAAGAAACCGCTGCAGAAAAAGGTAATAAAGATGCAAGAAAAGGAATGCCCCATCTTTGGTTAAATGGAAAACCTTTTTTCACAAACTCGAAATTTGTAACATGCCCATCGACAGCCGGAAGTATTTCAGCTCCCTTACCTTTAAAAACATTATAAGCAGCGAAATAATATCTGCCATCCCAGCCCATTCCCTGCTGATACTCAATCGGCTTCTGTTTCAGTACATGCAGGGAGCAGAAAATGACCAGTGACGTGATGAAAAAGATTTTTATTATTCTCAAATTGAAAATCCTACTCATGAGCAAGCTATTTTTTATTAACTCAATTTCTTAAAAAGTTTGTCTTTAACTTTTCGAGCCTAATTGCATATCGGGGTTGATGTTTATTCACTGCTCGGTTCTGCCTAGTCGGTTTTAATAAGTTTCACAGTCTTACGTTCACCATTCTTATAGGTAATTGTGATGTAATAGAGTCCGCTTGCTTTAGCAGTCAGGTCAATATCTTCATAATTACTTCCAGTCAGGGCAAAACCTCTTTTCTTTAAAACCAGCCTTCCATGGCTGTTGGCTATTTCCAATAAATATTCAACGTCTTGAGAAGATGTAAATAACACCTTGGGCCTATTGTTGGCAGGATTGGGGGAAACAGCAATTTTAAATGGTGCATTCTTAAAACTATCCATCCTGGTTAATGCCTTAAATGTTGCATTAGATGGCACACTAGTGGTAAATACTACATCTACCCATACATTACCGGCATTATAAGAATCGGTTGGAAAAACAGTATTGGATGAATAACTGAATACTCCATTCACTCCATCCTCTCTGTCTGCCAGCGCATATACATAGTCTCCGTTATGACGTGTGGTAAAATAAGCATCATCCGATACATAATAACCCGTATTGGTATGATAAGATGCCACATAGGTTACTCCTGCGCTAATGGCCACAGGTGCAGAAAAACTTACTTCCTGCCATCCAGATACTGTCTCATTACTGAATGTTGCACGGGCAAGGTTTACTCCCGTGGATGACCATAAATTACCAATATGGACACCGGTATTGTTGGAACCTTTGTAAAAACGAATACCCGTAATATATCCATCAACTGTTGAACGGAACTTCACTCCTAACTCTATCGCATTTGCATCCGGCCAGCCACCACTGTATTCTGTTCCTGCTTGTGCAGGAGCATCACCTGGTTGCCAGATACTGCAAGGACATACAATAGCAGGAGGTTCACCAACCGTAGTAAAGCTGAAACTATAATTACCTGCTAAAGCATTACCTGCTACATCTTGTATCCGCGGATCAGTTGTCCCGCCTGATAAGGTAATTGTATAAACAGTAGAGTAGTTCAGCGCCTGCGAAGGTGTAATAGTTACAGAATGTGTTTCATTATTGTAAGCAACGCCTGATGGTACTACCTCATTAGCCGCATTCTTTAAAACAACTGTTAAACTGTTTATGGTTGATGCGTCCAGCGCTTCATTAAAACTGATAGTGATGCCCGTATTTATATCTGCATTACTGATTTGATCAACAGGCGAAGTGGAGCTAACAACAGGCGGAGTATTATCAGCAGGAGAACTGGTATTAAATACTACATCTACCCATACATTACCGGCATTATAAGAATCGGTTGGAAAAACAGTATTGGATGAATAACTGAATACACCATTTACCCCATCCTCTCCGTCTGCCAGCGCATATACATAATCTCCATGATGACGCGTAGTAAAATAGGCATCATCGGATACGTAATAACCCGTATTGGTATGATAAGACGCTACATAGGTTACTCCTGCGCTAATGGCCACAGGTGCAGAAAAACTTACTTCCTGCCATCCCGAAGCGGTCTCATTGCTGAACGTAGCCCGGGCAAGGTTTACTCCCGTGGATGACCATAAATTACCTATATGAACACCTGTATTGTTCGACCCTTTATAAAAACGGATACCCGTAATATAACCGTCAACAGTGGAACGGAACTTTACTCCCAGCTCTACAGGGTTCGTATCCGGCCAGCCACCACTGTATTGTGTACCCGCCTGTGCAGGAGCATCTAAGGGCCCAAAAATATTACAGGGACAGTTTACAAAATCCATAGAATTAACTGTAATAATAATCGTATCGCCATGTTTTTCAAGATTACCCATATCATCAAATGCACGACTTAATATCGTATAGGTTCCGGTATCTGCCGGCATCCATGAGTAATTCCAAGAAGTAACTTTTGAATTACTATAGCCGCTTGCCGGTTGCCAACTAGCTCCTCCATCTGTTGATATTTCGACACCCGCAACAACTCCCGCATCTTCTGTTGCTGTTCCGGCAATATTCATGGCCTTACCCAAAGCGGAAGCAGCACCGTTAGGGGTAGTAAAAACAGTAACAGGAGCCTGCCTGTCCGTTACAGGTATGGCAGCAACAAGTCCCGTTTGCAAAGTAGCAGGTTGAACACTCATATCGGCAAACAGGTTCACTGTTGCCTGCTGCATATTAGGGTCAGCAACAGAGGTGGTAATTCCATCATGTACAGAAGCCAATCCCCAGGCCCATTGAATTGTACCTGCTCCAAAAACCAGTGCCCCATTTAGGTGCCTGTATAGCGATAATTTATGCGTTATACCGGGGGCGATCGTTGTTTCAGACATGGTCACCCTGCCGGCCGGATATTTTGATTTATAATCGTTTTGCTCATAGTCTATTTCAAAACCAAGAACACCGTTTGTGAGTGTATTGGTCTGGCCGCTTGCAATACCTGTATTTCGCCAAAAACGTAAATCCTTATAGATAGATGGTACTGATATGGCAACACCAGGGTTTGAAGCATGCCAACTTATTTGTCCTGAAAGAGGATTTTCTGGATTACAACCGTCTGCGGAAGGATATTCACAGCCACTTCTCCACTGCCCGGTCCATACATTAGGCAAAGGATCACATTTACCGCTGCAAGCGTTTTCCCCACTATTCCCTTCTTTGTAACAAACTAAAGTTTTATAAGGGGCTCCATTTCCATCAGCCTCCCATCGTGTTTTCCAATAGACTTCGTTACCACTAAAAAAAGCTAAATTGACGCCTGCATCACGCGCTTCTTCAAAAGCACTTCTTTGTTCAGCAGACCAGTATTCATCGTGACCCACGGATAAACAAACTTTGTGGTTTTTCATCAAGTCACCGTAACGTGCAGCATCGACAGAGGTGTAATAAGTTACGTTATATCCATTCTGTTCGAGCCAACGTATCATTGGATATTCGGAATTGAAAAAGAAATCAGCGTATATATCGGTACCAAAACCGCCCCCTCTTGTAATAAAGGGCCTGTTATAACTAATTTTTACAGCCCGCCCGCTAGGGAAAGAAGTGGTACCACCGTAAAAATTATATCCTCCGTAAGAATTATAGGCTTGCCAGGTTGCATCAGATGTTTTGAAATACAGATCAGAGGTGCTGGCATCATCCCGAACTATGAAAATAATATGACTTGCACCGCCATTGTCTGTTCTTATCAATTTTGCTAAATACACTCCAGAAACTGCATTAGCCGGCACCTCCCATTGTGCAGATACCGCCCAATTACCACAATCAACAAGTCCTAAAGAAGCATCTTTAATGGGCTCCGGTTGTATTTGTGGCAATGAAGCGGTAATTGTTCCCTCCCCTACTTTCCTTGCACCATTGCCTCCATAATAACCAATACGGTAAATATTTATGGTATAAGCACTTGCATCGGTCTTTATTTTAAAATGCACCATTTGCCCTTTGTTCACACTTAAATCTGTTGCAAACCCCTGAATGGATGGATCTCCTGCAAGCTGAGGAATATCCCATTCTGAAGACGGGTTTCCCGGAAGTGCATTTTCTGCCACAATAGGATTTTGAGCGGAAAGCAGGGTGTTGAAAAACAGGATGGTAATTATTACAGAGAAGAAACGCATACCAAGCTTACCTGTAATTAGGGGTTCAAGGAGTTTAAGCCGTTTCATAAGGGTGTATTTTGCAGTGGTGGTTTTGGTTTAGGAATCTTGTAAAACAGGTTAAATATAGAAAAAGTTTAGTATTGAGTTTAACAGTTTCCGTGAATACACCGCCTTTTTCCGTAAACGTTGTAATATACTTCAAATCATGAAGCCTTAATTATAGCGGGTTTTTCAATGCTTTCATGGTAACACAATACATCTTTGGCAAAATAATGCATCACCAGGCTTTTTCTAGTAAGTTCCGGACGCACTACAGGAATACTGCCGTGCAATAAGTTTGCATGCCAGATAATAATATCGCCTTTCTTCGGCTGAAATACTTCCATTTTTAAATTATATTCCTTTATTTCATCTGCAATACGGTCTTCATACTTACGGTCGTGCATGGCATCAATTTTCCAGGCAGTGTTATCGTGGTGAAAATTATTGTTCATCAGGTAAGGCAACCTGTGACTGCCGGGGTAATACATAAACTCACCACAGCCCGGTTGAACATCCTCGAGCGCTACCCATACCGCTATCAGATACCCTAAAGGTTCTGTGGTTAAATGAAGATGATCGCTGTGGGCAGGCTGAGAACTGCTTTTATAGAAGTTAATGGTTTGAAAAGGCAGCACATCCTTACCCAGTACAAAAGACAGTATCTTAAGTAAAGCCGGATCTTTAAAAATGCTCTCTACCTCTTTATTATTCTCGAATAAATTAAGAATGCGATTATTGAAATATGCAAGCCGCTTTTTTTTGGGGATACTGGGCAGGATGGACTTTTCCACCTTCTCTATTTTTTGTTCATCGAAAAAACCTTTTACAATCATATAGCCCTTGTCTTTCCATTGCAAAAGTTGTTGCTGTATTTCGGGAGAGAAAGAATGAAACATTGGTGCCGCTTTAACAGCAGAACTGTCGATATCTTTATCTAACCAGGGAATATCATTGCTGTGTTTTGAAATGGATGCATACGATAAAGGCTGCCATAACTTCCTGTGAATACCATATTGCCGGTATAATTCAACATTGTGTCTCAGCCAGCGGTAATTTTTTATATTAGATAATAACGTAACGATTCGTAAGCGCCTAATGAAGGTGAAGAGTATTTTTGATTTCATAGAGGGAAAAGGTTTAGAGTGGTTGAATATTAAGAATGATTGAATACAGGGTTATGATTGTGCAGATTCTAAAACATTTTATGAAAATCTTTAATTGTCCATGAACGGGTCACGTAGTGTGCGTAAAATCTTATAAGGAAAAGACAGTTTTAATCTAAGAGACTGTTCTGTATCGTTGTTATGATAGCATATCCTTCTAAGGGCGAATTTATTCTCATAAGGCTGATAAAAACTTAAGCCATAGTAATAACCCTCGTCGGATAATAGCTTTTTATATTCTTTTGGAACAGCAGCATAAGGATAGGCAAAAGAGTAAACCCGTTTATTGAGAATAACTTCGAGAATTTTTTTGCTTTGCGAGATCTCTTCTGCTACTACTCTGCCATCCGCGGCCTCCTTTAAATTGATATGGTGATGTGAATGCGCTCCCACTTCCATGCCCAACCTGTCCAATTCTTTCAGGTCAGACTCGTTCATAATTTCCTCTTTTTCGTATCCTTTTTCAACATCCCAAAAATTATACTTACCGATACATGATGTAGGTATATAAAAGGCGGCCTTCATTTGGCGCTTTTGTAATTCAGGAATAGCAAAATCAAACAAATGCTTATAGCCATCATCAAAAGTCAGTACAACTTTTTTGCGTGAGGAACCGCGTAATGCACTTTTCGAAACAATATCAGCAAATGTTATCGTTTCATAATTCAGCCTGTATAAATAATCTAATAAGGCTGAAAATTTATCATGAGATATGCACCAGCTATTTGCAGATTCTTGTGAACGGTTTTTCACTTCATGCAACATAATGATGGGTATTGGCATATTTTTACTTTATATAAGTTAAATTTATTTCTCTTGATTTAACAGGCTGCGCCGGATTTCCCTGGTATATGCCGTAAGTTGTTAATCTTCTTGTAGCCACGGATTGAACGGACAAGACAGCATGGCTTTCACAATACACGCCGGGGCAAACAACCGCTTTTGCTCCTATCCACACACCATCTTCAAGTACTATTGGTTTCACAATCAGATCGAAGGTGCTTTTTGTAAAATCATGATTGCCCGTCAATAGCATTGCACCCTGCGAAATACATACATTATTACCAATAGAAACCTGCGTGAGATTGTCTATCCAAACATTTTCTCCTATCCAGCAGTAATCTCCTATTGACAAAAACCAGGGATATTTAATATTTACAGAAGGTTTAATCAGAACGCCCCGGCCAATTTTCGCACCGAATAATTTAAGCAGAAAACATTTAAAGCTGTTTAATACTGCAAGGCTGTGATTAAAGAAAAGGGCATTCGTTATCAACCATAGATATATTTTAACGCGGCTGGCGGGTCGATACCAACTATTATCATATTTATTTAATTGAACTTCTAACCTTGTTTGGGTAAGCATACCGACTTTTTTTTAATTTCCATGATCTTTATATCGACAACCAACCTGAACCAAAGGGCCTGCAAAAAGTGAAATATCAATCCCTGCTTACCATCCAGGATACCCAATTGAATAAAATATCTATAAAAAAAATAGATGAAAGGCCTGCCGAAAAGAGGCATATTCCACCACAGCTTTTTGAAATAGGCGATCCGCTGATCAGGTGTTCCAAAAAATTTTGGTGTAACTGTTTGTCCCCGCAACTTTCTTCTTCGCTGGTATTCTTCCTCTGCAACGAGATCGCTATACCTGTTATGCTTCTGTATCCAAAACGAAATCTCATTCTCTTTTAAATTCTCTTCTATGATATGCCCTTTCTTCCACACGATATTTTTCCCTGGAACGATAAAACGATGATCCATGTTTTCGTTCAGATCAGAATAGCCAATGCCTGTTCTGAACATTTTTAATAAGTATTTGGGATAATATCCGCCGTATTTCAACCACCTGCCTTTGAAGAAATTTTTCCGGTTGAAGTAGATGCCGTTAACGTCTTTAAAATCTTCATCTTTAAAATTTTTCAATTGTTCGGATAGTTCAGGCGTTACAATCTGATCGGCATCCAATGCAATGATCCACGGCGTTTTAATATCAAAACAGGAAAGCGCTACATTCCATTGTTTAGGGTGGTTTTCAAAGGGATTGGTTTTTACTGTAGCATAGAATTCTTTGCAAATCTCCAACGTTCTGTCAGTGCTACCTGAGTCCAGGACAAAAAGCGGCGCATCTAGATCTTTTATAGAAGAAAACAGTCTGGGCAAATGAAGCTCCTCGTTATAGGCGAGGATTATAAAAGAAAAATCAGGCATTCCAATTTATTTTTTTACTAACGACCATACTATTATTACTCTAAAACAAGAGTTATACAGTTTGACTATTTTGATATGATTGCGATAAAATATAAGTCCAATAGCGGCTCCAGTTCAACTGGCCTTTTTTAAATTTCTTATGCATCTCCTGGTCTTGTTCAGTGGATATAAACTGATCCAGGCTTTCCTGCATCCAGGCATCAAAAGGCAATTGAAAACCTTTCTTTTTTCTATTCCAAATTTCGTCCGGAAGCTCGTCTTTAAAACTTTCAATGAGCAGGTATTTTCCCTGTTTATTACCGAACTTCAAACTGCTACTTATCTTATGTGCGCATTTAATAAAATCGTAATCCAGAAAAGGCACACGCACCTCTATACTATGCCACATACTCATGTAATCTGTATCCTTCAGCAGTTGATTTTGCATATAGAGGTTCGCTTCAAGGTAAGACGTCTTATTGCCTTCGCTTAACTGTTCCAGAGAGGTAAAGAATTCTTCCCCAAACAGTAATGCCTGTACCTCTGAAACATCCATGTCAAATAACCTGGCTGTTTCTGCAGGCGTGAAATACCCGCGGTTAAACAGGTAATTAGCGGTGTCGCTTTCTGTTCCGAGGAAATTTATCTTTTGATATTTATGCTGGGGGATGAGATGTGCATTATTAATTATAAAACCCGGTAACTGGCGGATATTTTTTATAAGCGTGTTTCTTTTGAAAGAAGGATAACCCCCAAAAAGCTCGTCTGCTCCCAAACCGGATAACACTGCTTTTAACCCGGCTTCTTTAGCAAATTTTGATATAAAGTAAGAGTTGATCCCATCAGCACTGGGCTGATCCATCGCCCTTAAAATATCGGGGATGGCTTCTTGAAAATGTTTTTTATCTAATAAAAAAGCATCGTGCTTTGTGCCCGCTTTTTTTACGATGATATCCTGATAGTATTTTTCTGAATATTTCTCGTCGTCAAAAATGATAGACAAAGTATGCAGTTCATCTTTATATTCCTTCGCCAATAAGGTAAGCAAACTGCTATCAATGCCACCGCTTAGAAACAGGCCCAGAGGCGCATCTGCAATAAGATGTCTTTTTATTGCAGTACGTAAGGCAAAACGTATTTGTTCTTTAGCTTCTTCTTCTCCTGTTATTATTTCAGAGAATGTGTCATGATAATAAAAAGCCTGTTCAGATTCTAAGGTATCTGTATTAAAAATAAGATAGCTCCCTTTTTCTAAAGGCTTTACACCTTTTAAGGTAGTAACAGTTTGTGGGAGATAACCATAAGTGAGAAAATAGACTTTCCACAAATGATTTTCTTCCCATTTATTTGGCAACTGGTTAAAAGCCCTTATTTCTGATGCAAAATATAAAGCCGTCTTATCAGCATAATAGTATAACGGTTTTATGCCTGCATGATCTCTTGCCAGAATGAGCTGTTTTCTTTTTTTATCATATAATGCTATGGCAAACATGCCTTTAAACTTAGCAAAGCATGCTGTGCCCCAATGCTCATAACCTTTTAAGATAACTTCCGTATCAGAGTTTGAAGAAAAGTAACAACCCGCAGCTTTCAATTCTTCTTTCAGATCCTGGTAATTGTATATCTCACCATTAAAAACCAAAACAATGTCGTTTGTTGCATTAAACATTGGCTGATTACCCGCTTCACTTATGTCGATAATGGAAAGACGTCTGTGGCCTAATGTTAAAAATGCTTCTTCATCAACGAAAACACCTGAACTATCAGGCCCGCCATTTTTCATGGCATCCCGCATCAAAATAATATCCGATGCTATTTGTAAAGATCTTTTATCTATTATTCCCGCTATACGGCACATGAGGTTACTGGGTTGATATTAAAAAATAGTCAGAACACTTTTTCTTCTACGTAAAAAATTGGTTCTGTTTCAGCTTTAAAACCTAAAATATCCTTATAAGCTGATACATATTGCCGCGCTAAATACCTTTTATCAAAATCCTCGGCAATAATTTCCGGTGCGTCATTTTTTATCCTTATGAGGTCATTTTTATTCGCATAAATCTTGTTCAGTTCCCTTTTTATTGCCGGAACTTCAGCCTTACACACAAACCCCAGTTTCTTTTCTTTTACATAATCGGCCAATCCTACATTTTCACTCACCAAAACCGCTGTTCCCATTGCCAATGATTCGGTAACCGCAATGGCAAAGTTTTCGTTGTAAGAAGTAAGAACGAAAAGATCGAGCTCGTTCATAAACCTGAATTTGCTTTCTCCATTGATCCATCCGCACCATTCAATCCTATCGGAAATATTTAGTTGAGAAGCAAGCAATTTCAAGGTATCAATATATTTCTCATCACCCCAGCCTGCTATCCTTAAACGATAATTAAAATTCACTTCAGATAAAGCATTAAACAGAAGTTCGATCCCTTTTTTTGGATCGATACGCGATAAAAACCCGATGGTAAACCCGGGGAATTTTTCTTCTGAATGATGATATCGAACAGAAGGGAGGTTAACAAGATTGGGTAATATAAATCCTTTCCAGCTTTTGTAAACCTGCATGCAATCCTTCCATTCCAGCATCGTGGTAGCGTGCAATAGGCTTCTCTTTAATAAACTTTTCCCGACCAAACTATGAATGATCTTTTTTGAAAAATTATGCTGGTTTGTGAAAGAATATTGTCCAAGCATACCTCGCGGGGATAAAATGAAACTCCTTTTTTTCAGCCTGCAGATCAATGCCGCTCCTATTATTAAAAAACTCCACCATGACTGCAGGTGAATAACCTCGAACTCTTTTTCCGTCTTCCATAATTTCCTCCATAAAGCAGGGGAAACATGGGTATGATCGCCGGTAATTCTTTTGAAATAATAAACTTCCACACCATTTAGTTCAGTCGCATATCCTGTAACCACATCCAGCTCCGTTTCACCATTTGCAGTTGTTGTATAAACTGTCACATCATGTCCTATTTTTACCAGGGCCTCTGCTAATTCACTTACGGAAATAGTGGGGCCGCCGTAGCCAAAGGCAGGTTTATAAGCAGGGGTTATGAAAAGTATTTTCATTTGTTTATTACAGGGTTTCGTATAGTTTAAGATAATCAGACGCTATTTTTTCTTTTGAAAAACGTTTAACATTTATAAATCCTTTCTCTACCAAACCTGCTCTTTTATTTTTGTTTTTGACTATTTCCAAAATACCTTTTTGGATGGAGTAATGATCAAAAGGATCGACCAATAGTGCGCCCTCTCCAGCGACCTCCGGCATAGAAGAACAATTGCTTGTAACAACCGGCAAACCCGTTGCCTGTGCTTCTAAAACCGGTAACCCGAAGCCTTCAATAGTTGATACAAAAGTGAGCAGGTCAGCCTTTGCGTACTCTTCGTATAATTCTGAGATACTTAAAGAAAACCTATTGATATAATCGATACCCGAGAAGGAGAGCGTTTCCTTTTGCAAAGCAGATAATGGACCTATGATAACTAAAGTGCAGGTAATACCTTTCAGCGCTTTTGCAAGATTGTTGATGTTTTTATTAAAATTTGTTCCTATTTGCAAAATCCGTGGATGATGCTCATTAAAATTTCTTTTTACCGGTTGAAAAGCAGGGTCAATAAAATTATAAATGACGTGAATTTTAGAAGGATCAATTTTTTCTTCCTTTAGTAAGGCTTCTTTTGTTGCCTGCGATACTACTGTTATCTTATGAGCAAATCTTGCAGGTAATGTTACCCAAAATAATTTCAGAATTTTTCTTTTTAATCCGTTTGTACGATCCAGAAAACTAAAATCGTGAAAGGTTATAATTCTTTTGCAGAAAACTGCTCCCAAAATACTGTAATAGGTATCCCCGGTGATATGAATAATATTCTTTCTGAATTTGGTTAATGCAAAAATATTTGAAAACAGGCTGGTTATGCCGCTTGTAGCAGTAGGAAGTTCGAATTTCCGTACATCGCTTTTGTTGTTTATTTCTGAATAGAGCGTATTGAACAAATATTCAATGCTAAAGGCATCGGAATAGGGTTTTCTAAAAACAAGAATTATCTCGGTCATACTATTTAGGGCTGCAGATTTAATTTCTTTAGTTAACCTGTTGATTCAAAAGCTGTACTCCAGGTAAAGGCTCACTTTCTTCCGCTTCGACTTTTTGATAAAGTACCCCTATCTTCTTAAAAAGATAGAATAGGATGTACATCGTTATAAAGCTCCAGAAGATATTATTAAATAAAAATTCAAAACAGTTACCCCTCCAAAAGATGCGGAACAATCCTGTAAAAACGAAAGCCGAACCCAAGAAATAACCACCAAACAATTCTTCCGCTTTATTATTAATCCCCTGCGCGAAGGCACCGTATAAAAACAAGGTTATCCATACTCCCAAAGCACCGCCAGATAAAAAGCCGTCCACTATTACAGCGGGTTTGGCCGAGTTCTCCACCCCCCTATCTATGATATGGTTTTCATAAACACGTTCCATCACCATTTCTTCTGTATTTGGCTTACCCGGCCAGATAAACCGCGGAATAATCGATAGAAGAGCCTGTTTTGTAATTTTCAAACCGTAATCATCCTTTCTTGCTTCTATACTTTTTTTGTATTGGACGAACATGCTTATTTCCGAAAGTCTTTCTGTTAAAAACTCCCAATTTGTTTTTTCAATATCTGCACTTGATAAGTCACTTTGCACTTTTGCCAGGGCCTCTTTCTGTGCAGCATCCGACCCACCTTGTCTTGCCAGTTGCCTCATCGTATTCACATACGTTGGCAAAACCATAAAGAGAAGGAACATCAGGGGTATAAATAACACAACAACGGTTTTCTTATAATAAGGATATAAGAAAATACCCAGAATAAGTACACTAACAATAACCGGCTCTTTGAAACCTGACACCAATGCTTTTGACAGGTTCAGTGCATATAACAATCCTGTTATAACGGTTATGCTTAATTTTTTCTGAGGGATGGATATGGCCAATGCAAGGGTAGCAGCAACCAAAGATAATCCCTCCATCTGCTCCTTAAACTGGCTTAAAGCGCCAATTCTGCCAAATAAAAAGCTAAGTGGTAAACAGATGACGGCAATTTTTGTAAATAACACCGGCCAGTTTACATCAACCACGTCGTGGTTGGTTTTGCTGTCCGATTTATAGAAAAGCAACAGTCCGTGTGCAAAGGCTGCATGACCTAAAACGTAGTACCGCTGGCAGATTGCGATATGTTTTATCTGCTCCAGGTTCATGCTTCTAAACATATTCTTTGTAGCATAGATATAGCCCATATTATCCAAAAAGTAAAAGATAGATGTGCAGCACATATATCCCGCAAAAATGATCTGCGTGAGGTATAAGGGTTTTAGTATCTTCTGACTCAACGGCAGATCAGATGATGTATCTTTTATTTTATTGGTGAAAGAGAGATAGAAAATAAAAAAAGAACCTACCCATGCGATGAGATAGGCATTTACCGGGTTTGCAGCGCATAGTGTTGCTGCCAGCCATGGCAGATATAAAAGAAAATATTTAAGGGGGTTGGATGAACTGTTCATTTTTGCTTTTTGTTTATTGCACTGGCAATAGTATTCACCTGTTTTTCAAAACACCAATCCTGGATTATTTTAAAAGATCTTTTACCCATTGCTGATAATTTTTCTTTTTCTGAAACTAATATTTCCAACCTTTTCAAAAGATCATCTTCAATACCGGATTTAAAAATATATCCATTAACACCTTCCTTTACCAAGTCAGTGGTACAACCAACTTTGTCTGAAACCAAAACGGCTTTTCCAGAGGCCATTGCCTCATTTACCGCTAATCCCCAGGTTTCTCCCGGGCCTCTCGAAGGCAGACAAAACAAATCACAAGCCTGGTAAACAGCAGGAAGTTTTTTCTGATTCTGAAAATCCATAAAATGGATATTGTTCAGGGTCCGGGCTTTTTCCTTTAATAGTGCTTCCATTGGGCCATTTCCTGTAAATAAGAGATGCACTTTTTTATTATTCAATTTTTTAAAAGCGCTTAACAAAAGACAAGGGGCTTTTTTCTCTTCCAGCTTGCCCGCAAACAAAATCAATACGTCATCTTGTTTAATATGCAAACAACGCCTTAGCCATTCTGCTTCCGATCCCTTGTTTTCAGAAAACCGGCTGTTATCTATTGCATGCGGCGCAAACAGCAACTGGTCTTTTTTTAATCCCGCTTTAAGGTAATATGCTTTATTTGCCGTTCCAACATAAAAAGCATAATCAATATGCCTGTACAACCATTTCAAAAAGGCGCCTCTTAATAAGCTTTTTATCCCTGGTGTTTCGTCTGCTAAATTCGAATCTCCTCTAAAATAAACCGGTATCTTTCGGTGGAAGTGCCTTAATAGTCTCAAATGACTTTTATAAGCCCAACCATAAAGCAATAATGCATCAGGCGCAAATTTATCGATAACACTGCTTGCATCCGGATTAATAATTCCTTTAAAATGATGTGATCCGGCATCCGGAGCAGTATTTTTTAAAAAAGTATAATTGTAGCCCTCCAAAAGGGGGATATCCCATTCTATCTCTTTGCCAAATCCCGGATCATATTTTTTCAAACTGCCTTCGCCCCAGGTGTAAAATACTCTTACTTCCAAACCCGGTTTTTGGGAAAGCATATTAAAAACCGGTGCATAATATTGAATAGGATGTGTGGTAACAATTGCTAAACGGGTCATTCTTATTGTTTTAAAACCGCTTCAAATAACTCAACCTGCCGCCTGCACATTTCTTTTGCTGTATAAGGTTCAAAAGATTTCCAGTCTGTTTGTATGTTCAAGGTATTGTTATAGATGCCGAGGAAAAATTGCCTGCATCTTAAATAGAAACAATTGAAATCTGATTGCAATGTAAGTGCCTCCCCTGCCTGGCATTCCTTAAGAATTTTTACTGCACTGCTTTTTTCGTGAAAAATGCCCAGCAACGGCTTTTGTGCCAGAATATACGGATACAATTTTGAAGCAGTATAACCGGCATCATTCGAGCCGGGGATAATAAACCCGTCGGCCATAGTTAAGGTTTTTAAGCCCTGGTAAAAGGGAACACGATCTGTTTGTTCTGACACATATTCTTCAATACCGAGTGACTCTGCTACCGGCAAAATTGTTTTTTCACCTTTACCTTGTGGTGCATAACTTGTTCCTATAAAATAGAAATGAAAGTTTTTTAAAACTTCGGGCATCTCCTGCAAGCCTCTTTTAAAAGCGCTGAATAACAACTGCAAACTTTCTCTCATATCATGTCCGCCCCTGCCCACATATACCAATGCGAGCCGGCCTTTCTTTTTTTCGATAGCAGAGGCGATTTTGTTCTTCGCCAATATTTCAAAGTCTGGTTTAAAAGCACCGAAGGTTATAGTGGCAGCAGGAACATCTTTTATAGAAGGATATCTTTCCTTTAACGTAGTGATATATGCTGTAGAAACCGCAATCAATCCATCTACATGCCGCATAGCGATGGGTTCAAGTAATTTGTTCAACCGATAAGAGAACCAATATTTGGGCGGACGCTCCTGTTTGGGTTTATCCTGATAATACTCTGAATGCCAGGGATCCTGCATATCTATTACGTAGGGAACTTTATATTTTTTCTTCCAGTAATTTCCCAGTATACACACCGGAAACTGAGTGGTAGAAAAATAAACGAGGTCATATTTTTTTGATCTAAGGAGCTTTTTTACTTTCCTGTTATAAAAATATAAAGAGCGAAGCGCTATGCTTCCCAACCCGATTTTGGATGTCCTCTTTTTCGAAAAGGCCTTAACGCTATGTATTACTGTACCGGCAGGAACAGAAGCAGACAATAAGTCGTCTTTTACCATATCTGAATACTTCTCATCCACACACACAACTTCCGCGTTATAACCAAATTCCGCAAAAAAAGGCAGACTCATTCTTATCCTTTGCATGTCCGCTGCATTGGATGGTGGGAAATAGGGTGATATTACCAGGATATTTTTCAATTCAGAACTGATTCAATTACTCCAAAAAATTTTTTTGACTCTGCCTGCCAGTTCATCTCCTCCTCAAATAGTTTTTTACTATTTGCCTGGTGCTCGTATAATAATTCCCGATTACAATAGTATCGGGATAAGATGGTAGCTAATGCATCAACGTCATTACTATCATATATACATCCAATGTTCTGATACCTGTTATAAAAATCTGACTGAGCCGGTGTATTACTAAATACGACAGCACAACCACCAAAAAGATAAGTGAATATCTTGTTGCTTAAAGCAATCTTATTATTGATACAAAAACCCGGTTCTATAGCAAAGCCAATATCAAAGTTTGCAGCAAGTTGTAAAAGCTCTTTTTCAGGAACGGGATCATGAAAATAAATACGAGGAGTGTGGCTGAATTTTAATCCCGCAACCAAGTTATCAAACACGCTCTTTGACTCCTTTGGTAAATAACCATAGACATGCAACTCCAATTCTGTATCTTCCAACAGTTTCATAGCTTTTATTACATCCTGAACACCACGATTAACACCTATTGTTTGTGAAAACCAGAAGAGTCTTAAAGGAGCCGTTGAAGTGGAATTTCTTACATGATCCTGCCATTTAGTGGTTTTAGGAAAAACATTCAGAATAGTACTGATGTTAAGCGTGGGAAAGAGTAACTTATATTCCCGGGAAATCAACGTGCTGGCGGTGGATAAATAACTTAAATAAGGGTAAAACTGTTCCTCTATATATTTTTTAAGTTTAACATCCAAATGATCTTGCTCATCACTTGTTTCATGCCGGTGAAAATCTTCCGCGTCAAAACCGCAGTTTTTTTTATGGAAGCGAGCCGCAATCACGGTAGCGGGAAGTGCTCCTAAATTATGGCCGATATAAAAATCAGCTTTTATTTTTTTTGCTTTCCTAACGAGGTAGTAGCTACTTCTTGCTATGGCTCCTACCGCGGCCGCTTTGGAACCTGTTTTCGGGAAAATGCTTTTTGAAATTCTATGAATAACCCGGCTTAGGTTATATACCAACTTTTTATTTTGAGGATTTCCCCCGACCTGGATGGCGGTCCAGTTTTTCGTTTTCAGCAATTCTTCGTCCAGCCTTGTTCCCCATTCGTTCCAATACTGATAGAGAACGATAACCTTGAATCCCTTTTCAGCCAAAATATCCGCTTCTTTCACTAGCCGTGGATTTAGCGAAGGTTGCCCGGATGTTATTAATAAAATTTTCTTCAAAACGCTTATGGCTCTATTTAATTTTTATTAATTAAGGACTGATAAACATCGAGGTACCTGTCTATGATCACTTTACTGGAAAAATTTTCTTCCGCTGATTTTCTCGCATCTCTCCGGGAGAGTGAAGCACTTTTCAGAATATAAGAACAAAGGGAGTTGAAACTATCCGCGATAAAGCCGTTCACACCATGTTCCACTACTTCCGGAACGGCACCTCTTCTGTAGCCAATCACAGGAGTGCCACAGGCCAATGCTTCTGCCATTACAATACCAAAAGGCTCGTCCCATTCAATGGGCATTAGGAAAGCTGCTGCCTTCCCTAATAATTCATTTTTTTGTACGTCATTAACCGGTCCTACGTATTTAATTTTTTCGTCTAAATGAGGCGCTATCTTTTCTTCAAAATAAGGTTGATGTTCGGACGGAATATTTCCCGCTATGAGCAGTTTTTTTCCAGTTGCCTTTGATGCTTCAACTGCTATATGCGTTCCTTTTACTGGTTCTATTCTACCCAGAAAAACAAGAGGAGCATCGTCTTCAACAGCAGACTGAAACTTATATTTCTCCAGATCCACCCCATTATAAACGGTAAAGGAAGATGCAAAAGGCTTAATCTGATCACTGATATAATTACTGCACCCAGTGAAGGCTAATGTATTTTTCTTTGAAAATTTAACTGCTTTTCTTACCTGTGAAATAGTAGGCTCCCGCTGGTATGACATCAGTTTCGGTACATCAGAACCGAGAAAAGGAAGCAGGTAAGCCAACCTGCTAAAACTATGAACCAGGTCAGGTTTCCAGTCTTTTAATTTGTTTATCGTCAAAACATTGTCCAGATGACCTTTTATTCCTTCTTTTAAAGGAGGATATTTCATCAAAGGAACATTTACTTTTGAATCTGCGTGAGCTACCAGCACTACTTCATGCCCTTTTTTTGCAAGTCCCTCTGCTAAAAAATCTATAATACGTTCAATACCGCCATAATTGACAGGAGGAACGGGTATAAAAGGATCAGATGTAATTGCGATTTTCAAGAGTATTAGTTTTAAGAATATAAATTTTGATAGCGATAGCGCTTTGAGAATTTCAATGATGGTTTCTCAATTAAAAGGTAAAAAAGGTGAGCGCTTAATACAGATATGCCTAACGCTATAAAAAAAAGCGCATAACGTTGTAAGTTAGTATTTACAAATCGTAATCCCAGGTTGACAACTTTGCCGCCGATAAAAACATGGGTAAGATAAAGTGAATAAGAAATCTTAGAAAAATAATTGATCACTCTATTTGAGTAATTGAAGAAAAAAAGAATCAGAATGCCAGTTATAGTCGTGTTAAGAGCAGCGACGTCCAAATTATACCACACGAGAGCCAGTGAAAGAGCGGTCATCGCAACATATACTCTAAGATCGATGCTTTTATGATAACGATATAAAAAAACAAGAAATCCTGCACAAAAAACAGGCAGATAAGTAAAAATAATGGCCATGTTTTTCAGGTGTACCAGGGAAAGAGCCAATAAAGCCGAGAGTACTAAAAATACGGATACAACGGACTTATTAATAAGAAATGGAAAGATAAAAGCTATTAAAAGGTAAAACTGGAACTCTATTCCTAAAGTCCAATAAACCACATTATAGTAAGTCCCGAAACCAAAATTGTCCAGATACCCAAGATGCAATGCAAACTCCTTCAAACTGAAGTCAAAGCGAACGCCGCTGTATAATGTAGCGACTTCATTTATAATCACCAGGAGTACGATGGAAATGATATAAGGAGGTTCGATCCTTGTTATTCTTTTAAGCAGGAATGTTTTTAAATCAGTCTTTAAATTATAGGTTTGAGGAAGAGCGTAACAGATGATAAAGCCGGAAAGGAGAAAAAAAAGTTCTACGCCCAGGTAGCCGTATGAGACTTCTTTTTTTATAGCAGTTGTTTGCGTGAATAAGTTGGGATTTCCGCAATAAAGATGAAAAACTGTTACTGCCAGTGCAGCCACAGCTCTTAAAAGATGCACCTGTTTAAGATCCTGTTTTTTCATTTTTGGTTTAGAGTTGCTGTATAAGCCTTAAGTGCTACTGTAATTATTGGTTACACAATCTCAATTATACTACAAAGAAAAACTATCCTTTAATTATTATAACTTAAAACTGCCTTTAATTTTTTCGTCCTCTTCCACCCAAGAAAAACCGTAAACAGTTTTGTCATGCCGCCTGCCGGAAATTCAATTTGCGAACCGCCTAATTCTTCAATTCTTTTCTCCGCTGCAAAGAACAAATCCGGGTGATTGGGATAAAACTCATATTTCCATAATTGAAAATAATCTGCGCATACTTTTCTAACCCTTAATGTATCTTCAAAAGAAAGTAAATGTTCGATGCCAAGGGTGATGGATAGATAGGCAGATTCTAATGCTTTTCTTGTTTTTTGTTTTGATAGGGAATCACTTATTTCCGAACGATAATAAAGAAAAGCGTCCTTCGTAAACAATATATCTTCGCTTGCAAGTAATACGCGGATGAAGAATTCAAAATCATTTATCAATGATAACCGTTCATCCCATATACCGGATGATTCCAAAATCCCGCGGGGAATAAGCCATAAAGCACATTGCATCATATTTGGCCCTTCCCAAAGGGATTCTACCAACCAGTCTATCGGCTTCATATCTTTCCATACCTTTTCATAATTTAATTGGAAATCGGAAAGATCGTCTTTACTAAAACGCCCCCAGGAAGCAGAAGCGATAGCATTATTTCTACCATTTAATCTTTCTACCTGGTTTTTGATAAAATCTCTCGATATCAGGTCATCGGCATCCATGAACTTTATCAGTTCACCTTTCGCATGTTTGAAAGCAGTATTAGCAGCAGCGCATTGCCCCTTATTATCCTGATTAATAATTATCAGGTTATGTTTTTGCTGCTTTTTTAAGAGATTGAGCGTACTATCTTTTGAGCCATCATTTACTACAATAATCTCAATATGAGGGTAAGACTGTTCATACAAACTATCCAACGTTTGTTCGATATAATTTTCTGCATTATAAGCAGCTATACACACGGATACTAAAGGATTTTTCATGTACGAATATTAAAATAGCGCTCCTGCGATTAGCTATTAGGTTTAAAAAATTTATTTTTTGCCCTCTTTATAAGCCCTCTCAAATTCCTGTAACTGTGCATTATAGTGTAAAACCTGAACTGCGTCGAAGTATAAAACCCGGTAGAGGTCACATAAAATTTATCCGGCACGTTTTGCCAATCCGGAAATTTGAACTCTGCCTTCGTTTTATTATGGATATAATGGAAGTATGCATACTCTTCATCTTTAACCTTAACGTGATGGTTTTCATATACCAGTTTCTCATCTCCGCCAACATGCTCCCGGCAGATATTGGTGAAAGAAACTTTTACACTGCCATTTTCATCTGCATTGGCAGCGATATAGGTAAATGAGGCTTTAGGAAGTTTAAGCTTCGACTCGCCCTTCCAGGAGAGATCCGACCAACAGGTTTCATCCAAAGCCTCGCATTTATCTGATTGAAGCAACGCAGAAAAATTAGGAATCTGCTGATACAGATTGCATACTGCAGGGCTGTTTTTCAAAATTGTGAACGAACCACAAACTGTTGCGACCCTGCTGGAAAGAATATCAAACCCGGCCTTAATGCGTGGAAATATAAAAGGCTCCAAATTACCATAAAACAGATCTATATCGCTATAGCCCCAGTAAGCATAACGTTTTAGAAAATCTTCATAAACCTTTCCGTAAAAAGGCTTCAGATCACAAAGTTTGTAGGCAAACTTCAGATCGACATTTGCACCTGTTTTTTGTGTTATCAGGTCCGATGTCTCTTTTAGCGTGGAAGTAAAGAAATGAACATTAGCAGGATGCTTCGCAGGAATGGGGCAATCGGTAAAGAACAATACATCCAGCCACGGGTTTCCTTCACATCCCTTCAAATAGATATTGAAATAGGAAGTCCATTTGCCAAAATAAGGAATAACAATTGCTATTCTCATACAAGTTAGTATTTGTAACTAAAAAAGGGTTTCTTATTGAAGAACAGTGGTATCTATATCCGTCTGAGTTGGGGTTTAAAAAATCTTATATAATATTCTCTTACCGAATGAGCAAAAAAAGGATCAACACCACACAAGTATCTCAATAGTTTGTTTTTTTCATCTTTTGGAATACGGCTTTTTGTAACTGCCTTTGCTCTTGCCAGGGACTTCTTAGTGTACTTCCAGTCTTTCTGTGAAGCAAACAAAGCTGCTAATTCCCAGTAGATGGATCCAATTTCATTCGGATATTTCTTATGAAGATGATTAGCTACCAAATTTTCTGTTACGTAATATTTCGCAACAAGGCATTTACGAATGTTAGAAGCAGACATGCTTTTGTTGTAACGATAATTGATACAGGTAACCTCCTTTTCGTATCCGAATTTCAGTTCTGCCAGAGAAAGACGATGATGAAAAGCAGCATCTTCATTGTAAAGCACCTTGGTATCCAGGTTGAAACCTCCGGCTGTTAAAAACGAAGATCTTTTGTAAATTCCAAAATTGACAATCTTATGGGTAATGGTGAATTTAACGGGATCGTTTTGCATTATAGCAAGATCATACGAGGGCATGCATATCAGTTCATTTGTTCCAGCCTCCCGGTACTCATAATTCAGGAGCACTACGTCAGGACTATCCGGTGACCTCATCCATTTATTTGCAACTAATGTAAAGTTGGGCAGCAATAAGTCGTCAGCATCATGAAAATGAAGCCATTGTGAAGTTGCATATTCAGCAAGTTTATTTTTTCCATAAGAGCAGCCCCTGTTTATATCACCATTGATTACAATTGCTCCATATTCTTCTGCAATTTCTTTTGTATTATCCGTACTGCAGTCGTTATATACCAGTATTTCGTTGAAAGGGATCGCCTGATTTTTTGCAGAATGTAACAATTTAGGTAAATAATGTGCGGCATTGTAAGCCGGAATACATAATGCCAATGTGTGCTGCAGTTTCATATTTTTACTTTTGCTCTTACTCTCTTAATAAAAAGAGCAGTTACTTCTTTTAAAGTCCAGTTTTCTAAAAGTACTTGTTTGGCGTTTTGAAGATCGTTTACATTCTGGTTTGGAAGCAGCCAGCTAAATCTATCTTCCAGATTATTTTTCCTGGTGAAATTTCCAATAGCCGTTTCTACTACCACGGAATGCTGCATATGAACAGAGCAGGGATTAAATTTCCCCGATGCAAACGAGTAGCCTTTTTCGCCCATTTTTTTTAACTCATCCTCGCTTAAACCTAAAATCCTTTCTATTGAAGCTGCCAAATCTTCGGGGGTATTATTAAACAGGATTATGTCGTCAGAATTAAGAAAATCTGAAGCACCTGCCCCCGTAGAGCAGATCAAAGGTTTTTTATTCATTAGGTGCTCTACTGCAGCCAGGTTGAACATATCCCATGTAGAGGGTACTACAGTCCAATCTGATAGGGCATACAGCCTCCGGATCTCTTCCTGCCTTTTTTCTCCCAACGGTTGAATAATATTCCCCCAGATGCCACGGTAGTTCTTATGCAAGAACTCATCCATCGAAGTATTAGCCGCAGCGTAATAAGTATCCCTGCCCACCCAGTATATCTTAAGCTTGTTTTTCTTTTCTTCTGAAAGCAGGTTTACTGCCTCACACAATTGTATTGCTCCCTTCCAATATTGTATTCTTCCAACCACTAATCCTACACTTTTACCATTTATGCCTTTCCCTTCACCCACAACGATTCCATTAGTTTTAGCAATTGCAGGTGGAATAAGTGCTATGTTTTTCTTTTTAAACAATCTCTGATCCCAGAAGTTAATATTTTGTCTACTATGGGTAACTAAGGCATCTGCATAAGAAAAGAGAGTGCTTTCTATCTGCAGGTAAAGATCAGACCATAACTTCCAGCCAGGCCGGGGTTCATAATGGTCTATCTGCCCTGCGCTTCCGTGCAGATGTACAATTACCGGCTTTTCATTTTTAATAATCCAGGGTACAAAACCAAATCCCCAATCTGTCGTAATTACCGCATCGAAGTCCTGGTTTAACTGATGCGCCAGCTCATATATAGCCCATGCAGAAGCAACATGGTTTTGCAACTCGGGCATGAGGCCCAGATCCTTAAAAAAGTTTTTATACTTATTAAGCAGTTCGAGGGTCAGGTAATGTATTTTTATCCCTTCCCAACAAGTTTCTCCGCCCCTCGTTTCTACCGCGCTTCCCTGTATTACCGTAATATTCCACTTACCGTTGGCCTGGTTTTCTTTAAATAACTCTCTGTAATAAGTACAAATTCCACCAGATGTGGCGGGATAAAACTCAGGGAGAACAAAAAGTAGATTCAATGGTTGTAAGGTTGTTATATTTAATGTCTAGGCTGTCTTCTTCAAGCTCTTTAGAAAAAAAATGAGCGCCCTTGGAATACATCTGACTTTGCAGCAATTTAGCACACATCTAAAGCCCGAAAAAACACTCTTCTGAAATTTTTCGGCAACGCGCTATTTCAACCGCTATTCGTTGATCATTGTTCAATTGATGCAGTGTTCGATTTAGCAGTATAACCAGCGGAATTCGTAACCCAACTCTTTATCTTTTCATCCAGCTTTTTGCCCAGTATTATTTGACGAATAAAAAAGAGATTTAAAGGATGAGAAGGGTTTGATATGAAAAAGATAATAAAGAGCTTTAAAAGTACTCTTTTACTATAATTCGTATTTACGAGGATTTTCAAAAATTCCTTCAGGTTCCTTTCTTCCGCCATCATTATCTCCTTATCGCCTAACTTACCGGCGACAAAAGGAAGTTGTTTATTCCATTTTTTGTTTAGAAGTAACTGCACATTCACCCACTCTTTACTAAAGGAACCGAAGGAGAAATGTTCCAGTAATATATCGTACACGACGACTACCTTTCCTAAAGCGAAGTTTTTTAAAGAAAAATCAATGTCGTAACCGTGAAAGCCTTTCAGGTAGTCTTCTGAGAACTGTGTTTCCGCCCATGCTTTTTTTGTAGATGCGATGAACAGACCATCGAGAATGCACACTTCTGACACCTGTTCATTTAAGGGGTTTTCGTGGCAAAGCACCCTTTTTTTTTCTGAATAACGCTGTAGCTGGTTTTGCCTGTTGAAACTGCTTTCGTAAATATATACGCTGCCTGGAGATTTCGTTTTTATTGTGCATCCTAAAACACCAATCAACCGAGCATTTGTTGTTTCGAAATGCTTTATTAAAACCTCACCCCAATTATCGGTATGGAATATTATATCCTCATGAACAAAACAAAGAAACGGATACTTAGACTGTTTTGCTGCTATATTATAAGCTTTTGCTATAGGATACTTCTTTATTTCATTTTCAACCACAATTACTTCATAATTATCAAGGCCTATCGTTGACCGGATATTCTTTTTAAGCTGATCTCTGAGTTCTTTCCTAATAGAACAAATGATAATTGAAAGCATGGTTTACAATGATGAATGAAGGGGAGAATATCTTGCTTTAACTGCTTAAGCAAAATTTTTTTGTGCTACAGCATTAGTCTGCGAATATATTAAGCCGCTCATTCAGCAGATATGACTCCGAGAAATGATTGTTATAATATTCATAGCCGTTCAAAGCAAGTGTTTTCAAATTCTGGGGTGAAGTGATAAATATTTTGTAGATCGACATAAAAGTTTCTGCGTTGTCAAAAATATAAATATGAGAACTTTCAGCCTCCTCGTCAAATAATCCCTCGCATGCGAAGGATGTAGATATTACCGGAACTTTATTGGCAAATGCATGCAAAATTTTTGTTCTCAACCCGCTTCCACTAAACACAGACGACAACAGTACTGAATTTTCATAATAAACATCTAAATTCGGCACTAATCCGGCAAAAATAATTTTTGAATATTGATTATAAAGATTACGGAAATCGTCCGACCATTCCCCAATGATGTAAAGCGGCCACTCTATTTTATCATAGTTGGGAATGTACACTTCGTCTAAAAACCATTGTAAACCTTTAAAATTTGGATTATGATATTCTCCTCCTATAAATATAAACCGGTTAAAAGCAGCTGATGGCGAATTTCTTGTTATCAGCTTCCGGGGAATACCAAAAGGACTAAGCCAAACATTCTGATTATACTTCAGGAGCAAATTTTTATCGTTTTCATTAAACACTATAATCTTATCTGCATGCTTTAATAAATTGTATTCCACCAGTTCGTTGCACTTGATGATATACTCTTTATATTCATGAGGTGCATCACTTTCTGCAGATGCTAGTTTGAATCTTTTAGTTCTTATTTCATGATGGACAAATATCTTTTTTACATATTTAGGGAGTGCGAGTAATAAAGAAATGGTCTCATAAAACTCCAACTGAACAAGCATTATCTTTTCTTTTCGTATAATGTCATTCAAATATTTGACAAATGCTTTAGAAAATATTTGCAAAGGAGGCTGAAAATAGGCATCATCCCTAAAATCATCCCTTTTAACGATCTGGCCTGTTTTCCTGTTCTTCATCCTGCTGAGAAAGTGAAGCACTGCCTTTGCTGCACCTTTCGCAACATTATCCTTTGGGGGATAATTCTTATACTTAAGAATATTAATTTCTTTTAAACTGTCTTTTAACTCTAACAATGCTTTTTCATCTTCTTCACTCTTTACTTCAGTATAAAAGAAGACATCGAATTTTGCACAAAGTTTTTCCAGGAAATAATATTGTGCAATTGCACCTCCATGCGTCAAGGGATAGGGTATGTTTAAAGAAACTATCAGTAATTTCTGCTTCATTTAATTGTTTCTGTTAATTTGATAATGATAACTTGCTTTTTAAAGTTCCTTTATGTTAAGCACTCAAAGTTTTGCCGGAGTTTTTTGTGTTTGCGCAGAAGAAACAATAAGCCCGAAAGCCGGCCCTGCCAGCTTTTAAACATTACTTCTTCTTCAAAATCCGTTTGCCCGAGTTTTCGTTTGATTACATATTGTTTAGGTGCTCTTGTTAAATGCCTCCGGATATTTGAAACAAGCTCCCTTTTTGATAAAAACTTTTTTCTATACAGCAGGTCTAAATAGCTTGTGCTAAAACCATTTTGATAAGACAGAGCGAAGAACTTTTTTTCATCGAAACGCGATTTAGGCATATAGTGATGAATAGAGCACTTCTCCGTATAATAAACTTTGTGTTTTAAAAACCTAAGCCCGAAGCATACTTCCACATCTCCACCGGTAGTCATCTTACTCCCCACTCTGTCCGTTAATAAATTATTATAACCTGTTTTTTTCAGATTGGCTAAAGCGGTATGTCGAATAGCCATGCCTGCTCCCCAAACATACCCTTTCTTATCCGTGATGTCACCCGGTTTCCCCTGGGCTCCTAATGCAAACCAGACATTGTATTTTTTAAACCATTCGGGGGGATGATCTTCATACTGGGGAATTGCTTTAGTACCTACAACACCAACATCAGCATGATTGTCAAATATCAATGCTACTTCTTTTATGTAATTAGAGGAAAGCCAGTTGTCGTCGTCACAACAAATGACATATTCATACTTTGCTGTTTCAAAACCTTTTTCCCGTGCCGCATTCAAACCCGGAACTGGTTGCTTTACTACAGTGAAAGAAGCCTTCACAGCATATTTTTTCCATTCCCTTTCTGCTACTGTTGAAGTATTATCGGTTGAATTATTATCAACAATTACAACTTCCCATTTTATATGTTCAGGCACCTGCTGAAGTGCTATATGTTTTAATGTTTCAGGAAGGCGATCTTTACTATTATAACAACAAACAACGATGGAAACACCAGGTAGTTTCATTTTAATAATGGATTCAGGGTTAAATTCAAAAATACTAAATCATGGTAGTAATCAACAAATCGGCTTCTTTCTTAGTCAGTGAGAAGCCGGGCAATAATGCTTTATTCTCCCGTTCAAGTTGCTCATCGAAACCTACCTTATCCGCCTCAATCATCTTAATTATCTCTAATAAATCATTGTAATTCTTACAGAAGCTTAACAGTCCGGGCTGCATCACTGCCACACATTTTGGATCTACGTTATAGAACAGCGTTTTAAAATTATATTTAATAGACTCAATGCTGGAATATCCAATACTATTTCCAACACTAAAATTCAAAAAATATCCTTTTTTCAAATCTCCAGGAAGATCGTCGTATCTCACTGATGCTTTTGTAAAATCTATAAGATGATCTACTTTTAATACTTCTGCCATACGGGCAAGCGCCTTGTATAAACCTTCATTCTGGATTGCCCCAACAAAGGTGAACTGCACATCAATATTGTACAGATTCTTTGCCTGATGAACAACGTGAATAAAATCGACAAAGTAATTTTTATCATCTGCAACTCTTGCTATTAAATTAAATTGTATCATTATTAATTCAGGAATAATTTAAATCGCATCGTGTTACATTTAATAGCACCGTATTGTTGTTCTATTTCCTGAGCCTGGGAATCGTCGATAAAAACGACCGTGTCTTTCGGGTTATTAAATAATGCGGGATCTATGTTCAGTTTGTTTCCCGGAAACTGGATATTGCTGACAACGTGCCAATAATAGCGCTTGTTATTATTTATCAAATGCTTCACTTTTTCGGCCATGTGCAAGTTCACTACGTGAACAGAATTGAATTTATTGCCGAAATATAGCAATCTTATCTTCCAGTACAGTGCTTTTAAAATTTTTTCAGGATTTCTTAATAATCTTAGCCCGTCAAGCCTTGTGCGTACTATTGTTGCACCCATCTTTTCTAAGATGCCATCATAGTATTCGGCGCCATAATTATCAGGGATTAGTATAGTAGGTTGAATATTGTTTTTTAAAGCAAAGCAAGCAAGCTCATACACTAGTTTTTCTGATCCTCCTATTCCCAAGCCATAATTTATTATCAAGATTTTGGACATAATACTCTTTTGTTGTTATTATTCATTTTTTTGTAAGCTGCTTTTGTTGCGTAAATCTTTTCTCGCACAAGTTGATCAAGCTATCTACTTTTTTGGTAAGTTTTTTAGCTCCTATCTCGTTTAAATGGTCCCCATCGTAGTAGTCATCATAAACAAAATTGGGGTCATTTAATAAATTGAAATAGGATGAATTCTTATATACTTTTTCCATTTCCCCTGCTACCCGGATGGTTTTATCCAGTTGCGCAGGTGGCAGGTTCGCTGCATAAGTTTTATATACAGGTAAAGACAATAGAAGCACTTTAATGTTTCTTGCTTCTGCAAGCGCTAATATTTGATGCAAAACCTTGATATTCTGATCGAAAAACCGATCTCCTCTTGCAGCATGTCTTTTCGCAGCTAACTCTCCCAAATGGGCTATATCCTGCTTTGTTTTCGAACTAAAAACAGTGCCCCATCCAACGTTAGAACAGGTGAGGCTTTTATCGTGTTTGAAATAATAGGAATATATCCTCTGTAAATTATTTTTCAGTTTATTACTAAACAATTCCGTGTTATAAACCGGGTTGCTTGTTGTATGTATTCCATAGTAAATATTATAATCCTTCACCCTCCAGTCTTCACTTGTTGTTTCAAGGTTAACTGAAAAAGAAAAATAATCTGCGGGAATGATTATATACTCCAGGTTCTTCCATTTACCTGCATATTTTTCTAATATCCCCAAATCAAAATTCCATGTTTGCGATACGTAGGCCGCGTTAAAACTATTTGATGTTAAATAGGCTGGATTGATGTCGTAATAAAAATGAGAATTGCCTAAAAATAACACCTTAATATTTTCAGCATTTTCGTCGAGATAATTCCTTTTATAAGCATAGTCGTTGGGAATCTGCCGCAACGCCATTTCGATGGCAACACCCGTCAAGATCAGCGGTGAAACAAAAAGAATGACGTATTTTAAAAATTGCTTCATTATTAAAACTGGAAGTAAATAAATTGTTGTTCAGAACCAGCAAAGTAAGCTATAGCGAAAACGAGGATATAATATCCTGCCCACCTAAAGATTTTTGGCCATTTAAAACCAATATGAGCGATTGCATAGGGTTGCTCCCGCCCTATCCATTCAATTACGACAAATATGGCGAGTAACAGGAACAGGACTTTGGGTGTTACAAAAGGACGGGTGAACAGTGAATGTGAAAATATCAGGGAAATATAATTGAGGGCATCAGAGAGGTTTTCTGACCGGAAAAAAATCCAGGCAAAAACAGTTAAACCAAAGGTTAAACATACGGATAAAAATTCTTTTGCTGTTGGAAGATACCTTCCCTGCGCAACTATTTCTAAATGGTTTCTATTTGTTTTTAATAAAATGGAGGGTAATATTAATAATGCGTTTATTAATCCCCAAATAATGAAAGTCCAGTTTGCACCATGCCAGAAACCGCTTATTAAAAAGATGACGAATATATTTCTCACTTTCATCGCTTTATTGACCCTGCTTCCACCCAGGGGTATATACACATAATCTCTAAACCAGGAAGAAAGGGAGATATGCCATCTTCTCCAAAACTCAGCAATGTTTCTTGAGAAGTAAGGAAAGGCGAAATTCCGTAGTAATTCGATCCCAAATAATCGTGCTGTGCCGATGGCTATATCCGAATAGCCGGAAAAATCTCCATAAATCTGGAAAGCAAACAGTATCGCACCTAACGCTAACGTGCTGCCTGAATAGGCTGAATAATCATTAAAAATTGTGTTTACAAGATCAGCGCAACTATCAGCTATTACAATCTTTTTAAACAACCCCCATAAGATTTGACGCAGTCCATCTACAGCATTTAAATAGTTGAAAGTTCTTTTTTCTTTGATCTGTGGAAGAAGATGTGTTGCTCTTTCTATCGGGCCTGCAACCAACAGCGGAAAAAAACTTACGAAAACAGAATAATTGATAAAGTTTACTTCCGGTTTGATCTTTTTATAATAAATGTCGATCACGTAAGACAGACCATGAAAAGTATAGAAAGATATTCCAACCGGAAGAATAACGCTTAAAGTCCAGGGTGACACTTCAAAGCCGATATGAGAAATAGCTTCTGCAAAGGATTCAGCAAAAAAATTATAGTATTTAAAAAAGCCGAGGAATCCAAGGTTGATAGCGATGCTTATCCACAACCATAATTTTCTTAAGCCCCTTGTTTCAGCTTTTGCAATTTGTAAACCTGAAAAATAATCAAGAAAAGTAGAGAAAATCAACAGGAACAGGAACTTCCAATTCCAGCAGGCATAGAAGTAATAGCTTGAAACAAGCAGTAGCAGATTTTGAAGTTTAAGGTTCCTGTTTGCTACAAACCAGTAAAGGCAAAAAACAATGGGCAGGAATATCAGAAAACTTATGGAATTGAAGAGCATTCTATTTCTCTGTGATATGAAAAAAGTTCAAGCTTATTGCTTAAAGAATTTGTTTATTGTTGAAGCAACCTGATCAACCATGGCTCTTGTCATTCCGGGCCACATAGGCAAGCTCAAACAAGTAGCAGCTATCTCTTCCGCAATAGGAAAGTCGCCTTTTTTATGATTCAAACTGCTGTAAGCTTCCTGCATGTGAGGTGGAACAGGGTAATGAATTAATGTACTTATACCGTTCTCAGATAAATATTTTTGCAAAGCATTTCTTTGAGGTGTTCGAACAACATAGAGATGATACACATGTGTAGCATTCTCAGCCGTGTGAGGCAGTACCAGACAAGGAACGTCTTTCAGTGCCTCCGCATACCATCCGGCTATTTCCTGTCTTTGCATGGTGCACTCGTTAAGATATTTTAGCTTAACGGAAAGAAAGGCAGCCTGGCATTCATCGAGTCGCATATTAAAGCCGACTACCTCATTATAATATTTTTTTCCAGAACCGTAATTGCGAAGCACTCTTGCTTTATCTGCGAGGGCAATATTGTTAGTTGTAACGGCACCGGCATCTCCTAAAGCTCCCAGGTTTTTGCCGGGATAAAAACTGGTTCCATTAA
>JAEZRL010000298.1 GCA_023440945.1 Bacteroidota bacterium | reverse complement strand
GTTTAGCATTTGACCAATATTGTTCTGCAAGTGTTTTATCTCAGGTTGTTGAACACCATTTTCGTCAATGAATTTTTCATTCCACCTGGCTCTTGGCGGCACAAAGAAAGTATCACCATAAGTAAGCTTGTCTTCCAGAATTTCGGTCAGGGTTTCAGCATCTAAATGCTTATAATCGTTCTTTTTTAAGTAGTCCCTTTTTTGATCAAATACATCAGACATTCTTTTTAAGAACAGCATCCCAAAAATGAATTCCTTGTATTCGGATGCATCCATTTTACCTCTTAGTATATCCGCTGCCTTCATCAGGAAACCTTCTAACTGGGAAAGTTTTATTTTGTCGGTTTTCATCCAATTCTTTCTATTTCTTTTTCTTGATATTTTTTGAAACTGTTTTCAAGGCTTCATCAGCCATCTTTTCATCCTTCAGCACATTCATCACCTGGTCAGCCAACCAAAGTGTAATTAGTTCTTCTTTGTCCGCTTTCAACACATCAGCTACCAAAGGAATTTGTTCTTTTTTGATAACCCTGCTCCCTCTTTCGATTTTGCTTAATAAAGCAGTGTCAATATCTAACGCTGACGCAACGTGGCGGAGCAGCATTTTCTGTTTCGTTCTCAGTGATCGGATTTTGTCCCCAAACTGCTTTGCCATTGTTATTATTTGACTTGACAAATATTGACAAACATAAGAAACTCAGCAGCAATAAAAAAGCGGGTGTTAATAAATAATGAGGACATAGGGAAATGAGGATATAGGGAAAGCAGGTTGCCCTAACATTTGGGTTAAGGTGCTGGAATTAATCGGAGGTAAAAAGATTAGGAAGGGAGCCAAGATTGGGACTGGATATGTCCCCAAATCCTCAAATCCTCAAAAATGGATTTATTGAGGAACTTGCGCATTAGGATTGGTGTATTTGTCGTGTCCTTCGTAAATGATTATACCTGCCTCCACAAATTCCTTTATGTAGCGTTGTGCAGATTTATCGGGTATGGAAAGTTGTAAGGCAATGGCTACATAAGTTTGCCTATTAAACGAAGCCGGAAGGCTCTCTAAGAACTTTTCTTTTCGATGCTTTGGTTTGGGTTTATAGGCTTCCTGCGCAATTTGTGTAAATACAAAACTACTATGCTTAATAAGTACAGAAACCATTTGCAAAGTGTTTTCAAAATCGGTATCATCACAAACCATGTTGTTTGTTATTTCTCCCGTTTCCATGATACGCAAAGCAGAAAAGATCATCATCATGCGAAATGCAGTTAAGCCCAATCTGCGGACGGAACTAATAATGTCTTCTTCCTGAATGGCTATGTACAGCGTTTGTATCCTCTCAAAAAAATGGTTGAATTTATTTTCCTGCTCAGGAGTAAGTGAAAAATTGATTTCAGGATTTGCCTGTAAGGATTGATACAATGAAAAGAATTGTTTGCCCAATTGTTCAAAATGAACATCCAAGCCACTTTCTGTTTTTGAAGCGAAAACATTTTTCCATTCATGCTTCATATTCATAACATAAAACATGAAGCGACTGAATAAACCATTTTCTGCATTCGGAATAAGGATCTGAATTTGCTTAGGCGTTCCTGATAATAATGCAGATAAACATGGTCGTTGGATTTCAACATATTCTTTATCGGTTCTGCGATAATAGGAAATCGGCTCATGCTGAAATGCGTTGCGAAAACCATCGCTAAAATCTCCATAATCGCTTTTGAATGCTTTTGAAAGTGTGTCACCTTCGGTTTCAAATATTATTCCCCTGCTATCGCTATCATTCAAAATTTCCAAAAAACCGGTGGCGCTGTTGTTCGCAGGTATGAATAACATTTTCTGCGGCGGCTTTTGTGGTTTTTCTGCGTTGGCATCTGTTCCTTTTTTTGCATTGTACTCCTGCAGCTCCACTTCGAACTGACGTTTCAAAAGTTTCGCCTGTTCTCTTAACATCAAGTGAATTGGTTCAACCAATTTGCGGCAATGAATTAAGATACCTTTACCTGCTGATGCTTTTGCTGAAATGAAAATGAAAAGATTTGCGTTTACAGGGTTGTCACCATACTTGCCAATGAGTTTTGGAAATGCTACACTTAATGTCACCAATGAACCTAATAAAAGAATGTCTCTTTCTTCGTTTGTGGTTGCTACATTGGTAATTTGTTTTAGGTATTCAGGAATTGTACTGAAGATTGCATCTGGCAATGTGGGCATTGTTTCTTCGGGCAATTCCTGTTGCTGCTGCATGGTTTGTTTAGGTTCAAACTTTTTGAACTCGTGAATGTGATGCAAATATGCACTGTTTACCGCCGTTTGAATTTCTCTATCAGGTAAATCAAAATGTTGAGCAATAAGAGTGCAAGTAAGAGACTGAGGTAACCCTGCTCTGTTACAATTGGAAGCAAGTAAATAAACATAGTTGTTGCGGTTTCCATGTTCGTAAGAAATTTTTTGATTAGTGAATTGTATTTGCTGATTGAAAATGAAAGCAGCGTTTAAATCTTCCGGCTCTTGCTGAACGGCTTGATTTTGTGAAGGCGTTTTTAAACTATTTGCATTGCTCTCTGTTTTTGGAGCTTCATTGAACAATACTTCAAATTTTTTATTTTGAAGGTTCTTGATAAGCTGAGGATCATGGCTCATAAAACACAATCTTGTTATGTCTTTACATGCAGGGTCAGCTTTCAAACCGGTTGCGTTTTCATAATAATGCTGTACTTGTTGGTAAGCAATTTCGTGGTGTCCAATTCCTGTGGTTACTTCTACAAAGACTTTAAGACCGTTTCCGCTCGGGCTAATGAAGCAAAGAAATGTGTAAGGAATTTCAGCAATGATTTTTCTTGCGGCTTCTAACTGTTCAGGAGTGAGTTTATCGAAGTCAAGGTGAATGAAGCCACTGTACATTTCAACAAACTGCATAAGCCTTTTCTCGGTGAAAACTGCAGAAGGTGTAAATGCTAAGATTTGCTTTTTTGCTTCCTGTGCTTCTTCAAACTTTCCTTCTGCGATTAAGGTCCTAACTTTTTCAACTTGTAATTTGTACTTATCAGATGAAATGTCCTTTGCGATAAGAATTAAAGACCTTCTTTCTACGGGAGTAGAAAAGTTTTTGAATATGGTACTTGATGCCATTGTTCATTTCTTTCAGTTGATGGAATTGGATTACTTTCTACGCGTGTTTCTAATTACATAATCAGATGCGATCTGTTCTATTTCATCAGCGGCGGATTGCCGGTTACGTTGTAACCAATTATCCAATTCTTCCCGTTTGAAGTATAGCTTCTTTCCCTGTGGGCAGAAATGCGGAATTTGCTTTGTACTTGTGAGTTTGTACAAATGCGAAGGACTTACATCAAGATACTTGCAGGCTTCATTGAAGTTGAGGACTGTTTTCTGTAAAAGGTTTTGCTCATCCAGCTTGCTTGCTATTTCGGTGAGCTTGTCGAGAATTAAATTGTCATGTGTCATTTTAAACAAATTTTTTGTTGATGACACAAACCTCTAAAATGCAGTAGGGGCAAAGGTTAAGGGGTTAAGGTCTTACTCAGATTTCGGAGTAACCTTAACCTTTTTTATTGCAGATGTTTAATGATGTTGTCAATGTTTGACTGTTTCTGAACGGCAATTCTGCCTTTGGAAGCACTAGCGGAAAGACTGTTTTCTGTAATAAGATTACCACGTTTAGAATAGAAGAATTGAGACTTCTCGATATTCGCTAAACTGAAATGGTTGAAATGCTTTTCTAATTGGTCGCGAACTCTTCTGAATTGCTTTGTCTGGCAACCAATATAGATTTTGATGCTGCCCGGCTTAATACTTTTCGCAGTAAGAACTTTAAATAATTCATCTTGCTGGGAACGGCTTTCGTCCAATAATTCGATCTCTCTACACAATTCAGCAATCACAGTTTTCAATTTCTTACTGTCACCTATGAAGCCGAATGTGAACACTTCATCTGTCGGTATCACTGTTACTGGCGCTCGTTCAATAGTGCGAACCTGATTGATCTGAATTACTTTATCAATCGTTTCTTGTAGCTCCAGTAAAAAGAAGTTTTCCAAATCAATAACTGCTTCTAATATCGGTTTGTAAACTTCCTGAATGCTGAAATAAAATACCACAAGCTGCCGCTTTAGATAATGCAAAACAAAAGCAATAAGGTTAACAGGAATTAATGATACATCGTCAACTTGTTTGTTATGGATTTCTTTGTTAAGATGTATCAATAAAATTTTGACCTTCTTTAATAGCCCATTGGTATGATAATTCAGGTCAACTGCATTTTGCTTGTTCTTAGTGATTTCAATAAAAAGATTATACAGCCTTTTACATTCGTTGGATATTACCCATGAATAAAACTTTGTTGCTGCGTCTGTATGCTTTGGTAATTCTGTTTCAAAAGAAAGTTCCTGTAACATTGCATCATTACTTACTTTTTGCTTTTGCATCCATGCAGTTAATGCCGGGTAAGCAGCAAGCAGGATCTTCTGTTGTTCTGTTATTGTGGTTAAGGTCTCAGATTTTATTGCAAGTGCTTTTTTAAGTTTTTCGTTCAGGGCTGCTTGCTGCTTCTGGTCAAAAGACCAAGGCATGAGTTCCGAATGCACTATGCTATGT
>JAEZRL010000215.1 GCA_023440945.1 Bacteroidota bacterium | reverse complement strand
ACTGAAGGCTGTTCCGGGTGTAGCAACAGGTTTTCAATTTCCTGTTCAAATGCGTTTTAATGAGTTAATGACAGGTGCAAGACAGGATGTTGTATGTAAGATAATTGGTGATGATCTTGATACACTTGCACGTTATGCTGATAAGCTGGGTAACATTATTCAAACGGTTGAAGGTGCAAGAGACCTGTACACGGAAACAGTAACCGGCATACCGCAACTTGTTATTCAGTATAACAGAGAAGCAATTGCAAGATATGGTGCAAACATTAGTGATATCAACAATACTATACAAGCTGCGTATGCAGGTGCAACCGCAGGTTTTGTATTTGAGAATGACAAGCGTTACGACCTGGTTGTGCGCATGAATGAAGAACAAAAAAAAGATATAAATGAATTAAATGATTTCCTGGTTCCGTTAACAAATAATCAGCAGGTTCCCTTGCATACTCTTGCCACGATTGAAATACAGGATGGCCCTTACCAGATACAACGCGAAGATGCAAGAAGAAGAATAACGGTTGGCTTTAATGTAAGAGGCAGGGATGTACAAAGCATAGTGGATGAATTACAGCAAAAAGTAAATAGCCATATACAATTATCAGCAGGTTACTATATTACTTATGGAGGTGCTTACGAGAACCTGCAACACGCAACGCAACGTTTAAGTATTGCTTTGCCTATAGCCCTTTTACTGATATTCCTCATGTTATATTTTGCTTTTAACAGGGTGAAATATGCACTGCTTATTTTTTCCGCGATTCCATTATCAGCTATTGGTGGCGTGCTTGCACTATGGATGCGGGGAATGCCTTTCAGTATCTCAGCAGGTGTCGGCTTTATTGCTTTGTTTGGTGTGGCAGTATTAAACGGCATTGTGATGATAACAGAAATGAATCGTCTTAAAACAGAAGATCATTACGATCTGAAAGATGTTATTATGAAAGCAACTTTAACAAGATTAAGACCCGTGTTGATGACGGCTTCTGTAGCCTCGTTGGGTTTTCTTCCGATGGCTCTGAGCAATGGCGCCGGCGCAGAAGTACAAAGACCTTTGGCTACAGTAGTAATAGGTGGTTTGATAAGTGCTACGCTGCTTACTTTATTTGTGTTGCCATCCCTCTATCTTTTATTTGAAAAAGGATGGAAGAAGAAGAGTATGAAGATGAAGCCGGTAACAGTTATTGTGTGCCTGTTATTCCTTCCTTTATTGCTAAAAGCGCAAGTAAAACCAATAAGTTTGAATGAAGCGATTGATATCGCTTTGCAGCAAAATCAGCAGTTACAAATGAGTTCTTTGCAGGAGAAATATTATAATCTGCTTACAGGTACTGCTGCAGAAATTCCCAAAACACAATTTGATGCAGAAGGCGGAAATATCAACAGCGCAAAATTTGATAATCGTTTGATGATTACACAAAGTTTTGCCTATCCTTTGGTTTATAGCAGGCAAAAAAATGTTTTAAAAGAACAATTTGCAGGCGCCAAACTGCAAACACAACTGCGGCGATCAGAAGTGACAAGATCAGTGAAACATGCTTATTTGCAAATGCAGTACCTGCAAGCAAAAAGCAATTTGTTGAAAGTGAGCGACAGCATCTTTTCCCGTTATCAGAAAATTGCACAGTTGCGATTTGAAAAAGGTGAGAGTAACCTGCTGGAAAAAGCAACGCTTGACAACCAGTTGCAGCAAATACGTTTGCAGCGTGAAATGCTTGAAAGCGATAAGCAATCTGCAACAGCGCTACTGAAAGTTTTATTAAATACTTCAGATAGTATTATAATAACAGATTTGTTGAAGGATGAAATTATTTTGTTTGATAGTTCTGTTTTATCGCAGCTTCCTTTTTTAAAATATTATGAACAACAGCAACAACTTGCTAATAGCGAAACTTTGTTGGAGAAAGCAAAGCTGAGTCCTGATTTTTTTATTGGTTATGGCAATCAGTCCATCATCGGTTTTCAGCAGAACAAAGATGGAAGTGAAGTGTATTACGATGGAGGAAAACGTTTTTCGACTGTACAGATTGGTATTGGGATTCCAATATTTAATAAAGTACAAAAAGCAAGAGTGAATGCAGCGCAGCAAAAAGAACTCATCACAAAAACTTCAACAGATATCGCACAGCAGCAACTGGAATTACAATTCAGCCAGAACTGGAATGAATATGTAAAATATCAGAAAGCTATTGCTTATTATAAAACAAGTGCTTTGCACCAGGCAGATATCATCATTCAAACCGCAAATCTTAGTTACAAAAATGGCGAGATAAATTACATTGAATGGGGTACGCTTGTAAGCAATGCTATCAATCTTCAAACACAATTTCTCGATGCTTTACTTGAACTGAATAAAAGCAAAATAGAACTCGAATATTTATTACAGCCTAATCCATAATATCATGCAAAACAATATTTTTTATATAGCCTTATTTTTTCTTTTAATGGCTTGCAACAGTAATGCAACTGATGAAACAATTAAACAAACCGAAACCCAAACCGAAGAGAATGTAGTTGTGGTTGACAGCATCCAAAAAGCAAATGCAGGGATACTTACCGGCAAGCCGGAGATAAGAACAATTCATTCTTCTATAAAATTGAATGGCATTGTGGATGTACCACCTCAAAGCCTTGTCAGCATTAGTTTTCCTTTAAGCGGTTATTTAAAAACAACCCCTTTGTTACCCGGTTATCATGTGCATAAAGGAATGGTAATAGCTACTTTGGAAGATCCATCTTTTGTGCAGATGCAACAGGATTATTTAACAGCCAAGGCAAGAATGGAATATCTAAGTACAGATGTGCAAAGGCAAAAAGAATTAAGCGATGCGGATGCTACAAGCAAAAAAAATTACCAGCTCGTTTTAAGTGATTACAAAGCACAGGAGGTATTGGTAAAATCATTGGAGGAGAAACTGCGCATTATTAATATCAATCCTGCAACATTAACGGTTGAAAAAATCTCACGTACAGTTCCGGTTTATTCACCTATTGACGGGTATGTTTCAAAAGTGAATGTGAATATTGGAAAATATGTAAGCTCGGCTGATGTTTTATTTGAATTGGTTAACCCGGATGATATTCATGCAGCGATGACGGTTTTTGAAAAAGATATTTCTTATTTTAAAAAAGGAATGCAAGGCAAAGTTACTTTAACAGATCATCCTTCCGAACAGTATAGTGTAGATGTGATTCTCGTATCGAAAAATGTAGACGAGAATCGTAGCAGCCTTGTACATTGCCATTTTGATAATCCTGATCACCAATTACTGCCGGGAATGTTTTTAACGGGCAGCTTTGATATTTCGAATATAACCGCAACTGTTGTTCCCCAGGAAGCAGTTGTTCGTTACATGGGCAAGGAATACATTTTTACAACAAATGATGCTGCACATTTTGCTATGACCGAAGTGCAAACAGGAGCTTCGGAGAATGGTTACATACAATTAAAAGATGCAGACAGCACGATCATTCAACAAAATGTTGCAGTTAAAGGTGCTTATGCATTACTTGGTAAACTGAAAAATAAAATGGAAGAAGAATAAAATTTATGGGGATCATTTTGATCCCCATAATTACATTTTATCCAAACAATTCAGGAGCATTATTATTATTGTTTTCAGGTGCTTTTTCCCATTCCATCTCGATGGATTTACTGTAATCCATAAGCTTTGCGCCAACGGCCTTCCATCCCATCACTTCCACCATTTTTGCTATTTTGAATTTTGCTCTTCTAACCTGCGAACCTCTTCCTGTTTGTACAACAAGTATTGGTTCATCTTCTGTTGATACGGTTTCAAGCACATTGCCATCACCTTCTTTTATAAAGAAAAACTTATTATTCAAAGTTGTGGTTTCTATCCTGAAACGTTTAATGTTATACTGGCCTTTATCATTATCAAGATATACAGCCGTAATAATCTTCTCCGGGTCAAATTTTTCGATGAGCAAAATTTTGTCGCCTTCAAAACGTTGGGTCATTTCTGTTTCTGTCAGTTCATAATTACCATCATTATAGATCACCAGCAACTTTTCATCTCCTTCAAACATGCCG
>JAEZRL010000195.1 GCA_023440945.1 Bacteroidota bacterium | reverse complement strand
ATGTAGAACTTTTATTTCCATTCACTAAATATTCAACTTGATTTTGTTTGCTGCCTCTTGCTTTTTATGGTCAATCACTTTGGCATAAACCTCTGTTGTTTTCAAATGCCTGTGACCCAACAATTTTGAAACTGTGTAAATGTCTGTTCCTAAAGTTATCTGCAAAGTTGCGTATGTATGCCGGGCACAATGAAAAGTTATGTGCTTAGTGATACCTGCTTTCATTACCCACTCTCTCAATTTCAAATTATGCCATGCACTGTAATACAAACCTGCGAATACTTTTTCATTCCCTTGCTTTCTTTCTCCTAATATTTGAAATGCCTGTTCAGAAATTGGTAATGTTTCGGCACCCTTTGTTTTCTTCTGACGAAAGCGAATATAATAACCTGTTTGTTCTGAATATTGAACTTCTGACCAAACCAATTTTTCAATATCTGACCAACGCAAACCAGTAAGTGCAGAAAAAATAAAAGCATTTTTTAGCACTGGCATTTCGCATTCGACTTTAGCGGCTGCCTGCAATTCTTCTAAGGTTAGAAATTCTCTGCTTGGATCATCTGGCTTAATGCCTTCAACCTGATTAGCCGGATTAACCTGTATGATGCCTTCTTTTACTGCTTCTTTCAAAGCTGCTGATACTTTGCTGAAATAGGAGCATTGCGAATTTTGAGACAACTTCTTTCCGTTTTTACTTTTTGCTTCGTATTGTAAATAATATTTGAAATCTTCTAACCAGTTTTTATCAATGTCTTTGAACTGAACGTTACCCTTCGGAAAATTTTCTAAGTGCTTTTGCACACTATCCCAATTGCCCCAATTCCCCTGGCTGTTTTTACGTTTTTCAGTTAAACGCTCGAAGTAAGCAATAAAGCTGCCCTTCGCTTTATCCGTGTCACGAAAACCATATTCTTCGTTCTTTACTTGCAACAATCGCTTTGAGCGAATGGCTTCCGCAAGTGCTAAAGTTTTACGGTTTTCTTCCTTTTGTTCTTTGGTGAGTTTGCCCTTTTCCGGTTCTGGCGTTAAGTACAACTGCAGATATTCATAATCTCTTCTACCGTCTTTGTAGTAATCGAGATAAAGGCTGATCTTATCGCCTTTCTTACGTTGGCGTAATGTGACTGTCATACTTCAGTTAATTTGAAAAGGTTATTAATTGAGGAACGGGGAATACGAGTAATGCGACCAAGTTTTGCCGCTTGCAATGCTCCCTTTTCAATCAGCCGGTAAATGGTCCATCGGCTTGCATTGATTAGCTGGCACGTTTCTTCAATAGAAAGAAATTCCTTTTGTGAAATAGTGGGATTGTAGCTTATTTTTTCTTTTTCTTTCTTTGCAGCTACTTCGATTTTTTCATCACGTTTTTTTTTCTTGTAAGCTCTCTTTGAACAATTATCCGAACAGAACTGAGTAACAGTTGTCTTTGCGGTAAACTTCTCACCGCAGAACTGACAAGTTTTTTGAAGACGAATGTTACTACTCATTTTGTTGCCTGTTGTAGCTGATTGTAGCAGAATGTAGCTGTATGTAGCATCTTCTCTCTTTTCTGTTGCCCGCTTTGTGGGCAACAAATTCTGGCAACAATCAGGCAACAAATATAACTAAAAAAGAAGGGTTAGGCAACAAAAAAGAGAAGAATATTTATGCACAAATATATCAAAAGCAACTATTTACGAAACAAAAGAAGGACAGTTACTTTCCGATACAAAACTTACTGAAGATATAATCCAACTGATCTTCGTTGGTGATCTCACCAGTGATCTCGCCTAAATAATGCAGACAGGTGCGAATGTCTAAAGCTATCAGATCACCAGGAAGTTTTTCCTGCAAACCGTTTAAAGTATTATCAAGTGATTCCTGCACTTTTTGTAAAGCGAGTAAATGACGCTGATTGGTGATAACAGTATCTTCTGTGTTGAACGTTTTATCTATAACAGTGCTGTATAACTTCTCTTTTAATGCATCAATATTTTGTTCGTTTTTAGCAGATATAAACAAGATAGGTTCATCTGTAGCAAACTTTTCCTGCAAGGATTCTTGCGGTATTTCATCCACTTTATTGCCCGCTAAAATAAAACGTAGCTTTTCTGTTCTCAGTTGTGAAACGATATTATTTAACTCCTGCGGCTGCAACTCTTTCGCATCAAAAATATAAAGTACCACCTGCGCCTTCCGCATCTTTTCCAAACTCTTTTCTATACCCATGTTTTCAATTACATCACTCGTATGTTCGCGGATGCCTGCCGTATCAATCAGCCTAAAAAGAATACCGTTAATATTCAAAGTTTCTTCAACCGTATCTCGGGTTGTGCCGGCAATGTCGCTTACTATCGCTCTTTCTTCGTTTAATAGAGTATTTAGCAAAGTGGACTTTCCTGCATTAGGTTTTCCAATAATCGCCACCTGCACACCATTCTTTATTACATTTCCAAGTTTAAATGAATGCAACAAAACACTTACTGTATGGGATGCTTCTGTCAGCAGATCAAATAATTGCTTCCTGTCTGCAAATTCAACATCTTCCTGTGAGAAATCAAGTTCAAGTTCTATTAATGCGGAAAACTGCAATAACTGATCACGCAGCTCTTTAAGCATGTGTGAAAAGCCGCCACGCATATTTTGCAAAGCTGTGCGTTTGCTTGCTTCGGTGTTGCTGGCAATAAGATCGGCAACCGCTTCGGCTTGGGTGAGATCTAATTTTCCATTCAAAAATGCTCGTTGGGTAAACTCACCAGGTTTAGCAATTCGTGCACCTGATTCTACCAATGATTGTAATACCTGATCAAGAATATATTGTGAACCATGGCAAGATATTTCTATCACATCTTCGCCTGTATAAGAACGGGGTGATTTGTATAAAGACAAGACAACTTCATCAAGAACTTTGTTTTGATATTGCAGGTAACCGACATGCAGTGTATGCGATTTTTGTTTAAAAAGATCTTTTGATGGAAACAGTTTATCAACGATGGTAAATGCTTCTTTACCACTGATGCGTATTACGCCAATTGCTCCTGTGCCAGGTGGTGTTGCCAATGCTACAATTGTATCGTTCCATCCTGCTAATTTTCCTAACATAACAAGCAAAGTTGCATCATATCTTGTAATGATGTTTTAAGTGAAAAGTTATTTTGCTGAATAGTATTACGGACGATGAACGTAATGCGAGGCAACGAAGATGCCATAAAAACCCAAAGCCGGTAAACAAAAAAATGTGAATTGGTTTAAATGAATATTTCACACTCTTACATAAATTCTTTTTTTATCAAGCCAGTAGCCAATGCTCCAGCAAATGAGCATATAAAAAATTGCCTGAAGCAATGAGCCGAGATAGGGTGTTGCATAACTAAAAATGTAAAGGAATAGCCAGTTGAAAACCGTTACGCCTTTTTGCAACGGTATCATGTATAAAACAACAATAAGCAACTCGGAAAGAAGGTAAATGAACAAGGGATTTTTACCAAACACTTCGAAGAAATATGTCCATCTTGCTTTGCCTTTGAAATCTATTAAATATATAATGGCGGCAAGTATCATGCAATCAAGGCCAACTGTATGCAGCACAAAAGAACTTGTCCATAATTTTTTGTTGATGGGGAAAACATAATTCCAAAAATGCGCAATAACAATTAAGACAAAACCGGCGAGCAGCAACTTTGTTAATCCCTCAAAAGTTTTACCTTCTTTTTGGATAAATCTTCCTGCAATATAGCCCCCTACAACATTCCCAATCGATGGGATCGTACTTAATAAACCTTCCGGATCGAAAGGAAAACCCTCGCCCATATACAAATGCTTTGTGCCAACAAGCCATGTATCTAATCTTAAAACAGCATTGCCATGCATGCTTAAGGGATCAGCGGGATTACCAAAATGCATCATTACAGGCCAATAAAAAAGCAACAACAAAACAGTTATGATAAATGTTGCATAGGGCTTTAAGAAATAGAGCATTAAGGAAGCAATTCCATAGGCAAGGGCAATACGCTGCAGTACGCCGAAGATTCTTGTTTCTGAAATGGGTGATAGAGATAAATGACCGTTATTCATTTCAAAAAATGGAAACCAATACATCAGGTACCCTAAAAGAAATATGAGGATGGTTCTTTTTAAAATTTTACCTACAACTGCGCCGGTGCTCATGTCTGTCCACTTCCGCATCACAAAACTCATAGCATTACCTACGGCAAACATGAATGATGGAAATACAAGATCGGTTGGTGTAAAACCATGCCAGTGGGCATGTTCCAATGGAGCGAAAGTGGTTTCTGGATTGCCGGGTGTATTA
>JAEZRL010000173.1 GCA_023440945.1 Bacteroidota bacterium | reverse complement strand
CCCTGCGCCGTATCAATTCTTGGTCTTATCTCAAAACGCCTATACTTCCATTCTTGCAAGCCACGTGTTTGTAAACTGGCAGAAGAATTATCCGCATACTGCCTGTTCAAACGCCAATTGTTACTTCCCTGTTGATAATTAGGATTTTCGATTTTTTCCTTTCTGCCTTCTATCAGTAAAACTCCCTTTGAACAGTTGGCATTTTGCGGCTGATACCATTGCAGTTCTTCATTTCTTACAAAGCCGTTTTCAAATATCCACTTTGCAGAATCTGGCTTCCCATCTTTATTAAATTCATCATTCCAAACCAATTTATAACCCGAAACAGAAGGCGGCGGTGAATAAAAATCAGGTTGATAAGCATCCTTTTCTTGCGCATTTAAACACAAGCTTATTGGTAAAGTCAAAAAAACTACAAACAGTCTGTTCATTTGATAAGTATTAAATGAAGAAAGAAATGATTTTTCCAAAATAAGCTTTTTGATTTTCTGAGAAGAAGTTGAATTAAATGTTTAAGGTTTGCGAAACCCTCATGTTTCAAAGCATTTTTATAATTAAGATATGTATTGAATCATAAAATAAAAAGCTGTTTCAAGAGTAATCAACATCTTCCTAAAAAAGAATTTATTAAATGTTGGTATAAATATTGAATTTTTGAAAACTAAAAATGAGGAAGTTATGAATAAAAGATCGTTTTTCTCTGCCTTAATAATAGCGATGCTGTTTATCGCCTGCAGCCGGAATGCTATCACAGGAAGGAACCAGTTATCGCTTGTTTCAGAATCGCAGGTAGAAGACATGGCAAAGCAGCAATACCGCCAGTTTTTATCACAGAGTAAAGTTGTAAGTCCTTCGAAAGATAAAGATGCGGAAATGGTAAAACGTGTGGGAAGCCGTATAGCAGCAGCTATAACTGAATATTACAAAGAAAAAGGACTAGCGAATGAATTAAGCGGCTATAAATGGGAATTCAATCTTGTTGATGATAAACAAGTTAATGCCTGGTGTATGCCTGGTGGTAAAGTAGTAGTTTATACCGGGATTTTACCTGTTACTCAAAATGAAGCGGCTTTAGCCATTGTATTGGGACATGAAATTACGCATGCTGTTGCCGGACATGGACGTGAAAGAATGAGCCAGGAATTATTGGCGCAGGGAATACAACTTGCCGGTAACGTTGCTTTAGGAAAAAATGCACAGGCCGTAAATATTTTTAATACCGTTTATGGTCCGGCGGCACAAGTTGGCGTGCTTCTACCCAACTCAAGAAGTCAGGAACTGGAAGCCGACCATTATGGATTGATATTCGCTGCAATGGCCGGTTATAATCCTGAAGAAGCCATTCCTTTCTGGAAAAGAATGATGGCTTTAAACCAGGGTTCAGCGCCCCCCGTATGGCTTAGTGATCACCCTGCAGATGCCGAACGAATCCAAAAATTGCAGGAATTAATGCCGGAAGCACTTAAATATTATCGTCCGGTTCATTAATTAACAGTACTGAAAGTAATTAGGAATCAATACCTTTAACACCTTTTTTGCCCGTCTTTCTTAAATTAGACGGGCTTTTTGTTCCGTTGCGCCTACTAATTTCTTAACTTTGCATTCCCTTTTTTTAAACTCCTTAAATTGAAGGATATTGCATATGCAAAGTTTGTTTGAAAAGCTTCAATTAAAAGATGAGAAGAACTTACTGATACAGGGTCTTCCTTCCTCTATCGAAAAACAGTTTGTAAAACTATCTTACGCAAAGAATGTTACACCGCTTCTGAAAATCAGAAAAATTGATTTTGCTTTGGTGTTTGCCATTCATCATCAACAGATGTGTAATATTTTAAAAGAAGTGTTTCCCGCTTTACATCCTGAAAGTAAATTATGGATCGCTTATCCTAAAACCGCCAGTAAAATTGCAAGTGATCTTAACCGTGATTGCAGTTGGCAGGTTTTATCGGACAAAGGTTATGAAGCAGTAAGAGAAGTGCCATTGGATCATGTGTGGACAGCCATGCGTTTCCAAAAAATGGAAGAGGTAGAAGAAGAAACTGTGGAAGTTAATTTTAAAAGTGCTTCTCAAAAAGACATGGATGTTGATAAACGTCTTGTTGCTGCGCCTGCAGAACTGGAAACATTTTTTATTAAGAACAAAAAAGCGCAGGAATTTTTCACTTCTTTATCCTCCAATAATCAAAAAGAATATGTGAGTTGGATAGAAGGCGCCAAACGTTCTGATACTAAGCAGAGAAGGCTGGCCGCAGTTCAGGAAAAATTACTGGCAGGTAAAAAACATCCTACAGAAAAATAATGTTTTCTAACAATTGAAATTTAAAAATGCTTTCATCTCCAAAAGGTGAAAGCATTTTAATTTAAACAGTATTTCTTCTTTTCATTCAATAGAAAAACCTTTCTTACCATCTTTTGCAACAACTAAAACAAATTTCCGTTAGCTTTAATATAAAATCTATTCCCTATTGGCGAAGTCACATTCTTTTTCAGGCAAAAAATGTAGTTTCGTTAATTAAAAACAACCTCACACAGCATAATGGCAATTTTTGATATAAATCTTCCTAAACGAATTGTCAAAGCGCTACGCTTGCCGGATAACAGTCCGCGTAATCAACAGATAAGAGTATTGAAGAAGTTGTTACGTAAAGCAAGATTTACTGAATTTGGTCAGAAGTATAAGTTTGACGAAATACTGATGAGCAAACATCCCGGCAAAAAATTCCAGGAACTCGTTCCCTGCTACAATTACAATAAAATATATGCTGAATGGTGGCATAAAACACTTGAAGGCAAACCCGATGTTTGCTGGCCGGGCAAAATAAAATATTATGCTTTAAGCAGTGGAACAAGTGAAGCAGCCAGCAAATATATTCCCATCACTAATGATCTGTTGCAGGGTAATAAGATTGTTATGATCAAACATCTGCTCAGCCTGAGAAATTATGCTGATATTCCAGTTAAATCAATCGGTAAAGGCTGGCTTACTTTAGGTGGCAGCACTGATTTGCAAAAAGGTCCTGGTTATTATGCCGGTGATTTAAGCGGCATAACGGCTAAAAAAGCACCTTTCTGGTTTCAGCCTTTTTATAAACCCGGAAGAAAAATTGCAAAGCAAAAAGACTGGAATAAAAAACTGGACGAAATTGTTGCCAAAGCTCCTGAATGGGATATTGGTTTTATAGTAGGCGTTCCGGCGTGGATACAAATGTGTATGGAGATGATCATTGAGCGTTACAAGCTCAATAATATCCACGACATGTGGCCTAATCTTGCATTTTTTGTTCATGGAGGCGTAAGCTTCGAACCGTATAAAAAAGGCTTTCAGAAATTGCTGGGAAAACCCATCACTTATATCGAAACTTACCTTTCGAGTGAAGGATTTATTGCTTACCAGGACAGGCAACATTCGCGTGGGATGAGGCTGGTAACAAACGAACATATCTTTCTTGAATTTGTTCCTTTCGATACAAAAAATTTCACATCTGAAGGTGAACTGGCTGATGATGCAAAAGCATTAATGATACATGAAGTGGAAGAAGGAAAAGATTATGCTTTATTGCTTAGCACTCCTGCAGGCACCTGGCGTTATCTTATTGGCGATACCATTCGTTTTGTTAATAAAGAAAGAAGTGAGATAATCATTACTGGCAGAACAAAACATTTTTTAAGTCTGGTTGGAGAGCATTTGAGTGTTGACAACATGAACAAGGCCTTGAAACTGGTTTGTGAAGAACTTAATATCTGCATACCGGAATATACGGTTTGCGGCGAACCTTACGGAAACTTTTTTGCACACCATTGGTATGTCGCTTGCAATGATCATGTTAATCCCGAGTTGTTAAAAGCAAAGATTGATGAGAAGCTGAAAGATCTCAACGATGATTATGCAGTTGAAAGAAGAAGCGCTTTGAAAGAAATATTTTTAGATGTTTTACCCGAAGAACAATTCATGGCTTTTATGAAAGCAAAAGGTAAAGTGGGCGGGCAGCATAAATTTCCACGTGTGTTGAAAGGAAAAATGCTTGAGGACTGGAGAAGGTTTTTGCTGGGTGAGATGATAGAAAAATAACCGTATTCAATAGCAGGATTTCCGTAAAACCAGCTAAATATAATTTGTACCCGTAAAGCCCTTTATTAATTTTCAGCAATTGTTAACCCCTTACACGCCGATTGTTTTGTTATTTCGTATTTAATCCGGCATTTCATAATAATTAATACCCGTTTGATGATTGCACCCCTGTTGAAAGGATTAGCCTTAGGTTTATTATTAAGCATTTCGGTGGGGCCGGTTGTGTTTTCTATTATAAAACAAAGTTTGAACAACGGCCATAAAGGTGGCTTTGCTTTTGTTGCCGGTGTTTCGGCCAGCGATATTTCCCTCGTTCTTATCTGCAATATTTTTACGCAACTATTTAATGCAGCTATGAGCCATGAAAAGGTGATCGGCATTGCCGGTTCTTTTTTTTTAATCCTCTTAGGACTGTATAATATTTTTTTCAAAAAAGTGATTAAGACAGAAGAAATTCAGGTGGTAACAAAACTCCGAAAGCGCGATATGGTGGCAAGTTTCATTTCGGGCTTTTTAATGAATACACTTAATCCAAGTGTTTTCCTGTTTTGGTTTGCTGCGTCTGCAACTATTATGGAAGATTCACTTTCTGCAGTCCTTCCTGAACGTTATCGCTTGATCGTATTTTCTACCTGTTTGATATTTGTTTTAAGTGCCGATATTACCAAAGTTTTTCTCGCAGGAAAGATTAGGACAAAACTAACACCACATAATATTCACATCATCGATCGCATATCTGGATTAATACTAGTTGGTTTTGGACTGGTTTTATTGTACGGCATTCTTTCCGGAAGAGTTGCGCCACCGGCAATGGTTCAATAAATATTGCCCTAAATCCCTAAAAGTGAGGATTAAGAGTATGATGTAACATCAGGTTGAAGAAATGCAAACAACCAAATGGAGAAAAAGAACCAAGTAAAAACAGCAGGTATAAAAGCTC